>JAFDWI010000265.1 GCA_018268545.1 Actinomycetota bacterium | reverse complement strand
GGGGTCGTCGACGGATATGCGCACCACGTCACGATGCTCGCACGTGTCGAGTCATCGCAGCGTGCCCGATCAGCCGGCGCTGCGGCGGCGCCGAGGTTCGCCCGCCGGTCACACGGGCACGAAACCGAGCTCGACGGCAACGGCCGACTGCCGCTCGTCACGTGTCGCAAAGCCCGACGGCTCCGACGGTTCGACGAGCGCCGGACACACGATGCACGCGACCGCGAGATGCCACGCGTCCGTGGCTCGGATCCCGTGGGTCCGAACGATCTCGTACGCGCGCGATTCGACGTCGCGCTGTGGCGCCGCTACCACTGCGACGGGACCATCGACGCTCAGGTCGCGAGCCAGCAGGTCGAGCAAGCCGGCTTCATCGCCACGACCCGACCGTGCCGCCCGAACGAGCGCACCCGCGACGTCGATGCGGGTCCACGTTCCGGTGACGAGCCCCATCTCTGTGTCGTCGAGCAACGCGACGGCGTCGGAGTGCCCGATCTCGTCGATCAGATAGGCGCGGGCGAGGACCGACGAGTCGATGTATGTGATCACACCCGGTCGCGCTCGTCGGCCAACAGGTCGTCGAGGACCAGCCCGATCCCACCCGTCGATGCCAGGATGCGGCGCCGGCGCGTCCGCCCCACCGCCGGAGCGGTCTGCCAACGGTCGATGCCCAGTCGCAGCGCCTCGGAGCGAAGGCGCCCGCGGCGATCATCCTCGTCGGCGCTCACGGCAGCATCGAGCACGTCGGTCGCCCAACGATTGAGGCTCCGACCGGCGTTCGCGGCCTGAGCCGTCATCCGCCGGTGCAGGTCCTCGGGGATCCGTAGCAACATCTGCTTCACGGCGGGCATGATAGCAATAATGCGGCGCGCTATCACGGCTGGCCCAACCGTTGCAGCCGTGCCGGGCGGGTTCGATCAGTCGGCGATGCGGCGGCGCAGCCCGTCGATCCAGGCTGCGGCTTCGCGTTGCGCAGTCGTCGCGTCGGCTCGCACCTCGGCGCCGTCGGAACCGGCCGCCGGATAGGACCCGAGGAACTTGCAGCGGGCCTGCTCGGCGTGCAGGCTGCGCAGCGCGTCGGCCACGACCTCATCCGCGATGTGACCCTCCAGATCCATCAGGAAGCAGTAGTCACCGAAACCCGAACGGGCCGGTCGGGATTCCAGACGGGTCAGGTTGATCGCCCGCGCCGCGAACTCTGCCAGGATCGCCAGCAACGAACCGGGCCGGTCGGCTTGTTGGAAGACCACGACCGTCGTCTTGTCGTGACCGGTGGGAGCGGGGATCCGTTGCGGCGCGACGAGCACGAATCGGGTCACGTTCTCGGAGTCGTCTTCGACCGCGGAGGCGAGTGAGGTGAGGCCGTAGCGCTCTCCGGCAAGCGTGTTCGCCAATGCGGCGACGGTCGGGTCCTGTGCCGCCGCGACGAGTTGCGCCGCGCCTGCGGTCGAATCGGCGACGCGTTCCACGGCGAATGCCAACGACTCGTGCAGGAACTTCCGGCATTGGCCGAACGCGACGGGCATCGACATCACGGTTTCGATCCCGTCGATGGTCGCTCCGGGCACGCCCAGCAGGTCGAGGCTGACCGGCACCACGACTTCGTGTTGGATGCACAGGTCGACCTCGAAGGTCAACGTGTCGACGGTGGCGTTGACCATGCCTTCGAGCGCGTTCTCGATCGCGACGACGCCTGCGTCGACCTCGCCGGCGTGCACCGCGAACAGCACCTCGGGCATCGACGGATACGGCACGAGTTCGGCCGCCGACACCGCCGGCAACGACCGGGCGGCTTGTTCACAGAACGTCGCCTCCGGACCCAGGTATCCGACCCGCGCCCACGTCGACGCATTCGAAGCTGACGATCCGGTCACGACCGGCAAGGATAGTGACGTGGACGCAGGCGACCTTCGCACACTGCTCGACGAGGTCGCCGCTGGCACGCTCACCCCCGACGATGCCGCCGAACGTCTGCGCTCGCTGCCCTTCACCGACCTGGGGTTCGCGCGTGTCGATCATCACCGCGCGCTGCGCCAGGGTCGCCCCGAGGCGGTGTATGCGCCCGGGAAGTCACCGGCGCACGTCGCCGCGATCGTCGGTGAACTATTGGGCGTCGACGCGTCGGGTGGGCCGATCATCGTGTCTCGTGCCGACGTCGACCAGGTCGCCGCGGCCACCACGGCACACCCGGGCGCCGGGTGTCACGGCGATCCGGATGGCCCTGGCGGTGCGACGCTCGTGTGGCGGGCCCGCCGCCCACGTGACGATCTCGATCCGGTCGTGGTGGTCACCGCGGGCACCGCGGACCAGCCGGTCGCCGATGAGTGCGCGGTCGTGCTGGAGGCCCACGGTGTGCCGGTCACGCGGATCGCCGACGCGGGGGTTGCCGGGATCCACCGGATCCTCGGTGAGGTCGAGGTGTTGCAGCGAGCAACCGCGGTGGTGGTGGTCGCCGGCATGGAGGGCGCGTTGGCGAGCGTGGTGGGGGGGCTGACCGGGGTGCCGGTGGTCGCGGTGCCCACGAGTGTCGGGTACGGCTCGGGTCTGGACGGGGTGACGGCGCTGTTGGCAATGACGGCGTCGTGCGCATCGGGAATCGGGGTCGTAGGGATCGACAACGGGTTCGGCGCGGCGTGCAACGTCCTGCGCATGGTCTTCGCGCACGACACCCTGCGCGTCTGAGGCGACCGACG
>JAFDWI010000264.1 GCA_018268545.1 Actinomycetota bacterium | reverse complement strand
CGAGGAGACCTTCCATGACCGTCACCGACTCCACTGCCGACAACGGCGTCAACACCCAGGCGCTGCTCGACGCCCGCAACGCGCTCGCCGAGAACTTCGAGGCCGGTGAGTTCATCTGGCGTGTCTCGAACACCTGGGTGCGCGGGACCCATTCGGACTCGACCGTCGAGGGCTACTTCGGCCTCGGGGAAGAGCACACGCACCGCAACCGCGACACCTACACGCTGGACCACCCCGTGGAGTTCGCGTCCGAAGACCACGGCCCGACGCCGGTCGAGTACGTGCTCGTCGGCCTCGCCGGGTGCCTCACCGCCGGGATCGCCGCCGTCGCCCAGAACCGTGGCATCCAGCTCACATCGGTGAAGGCGACCCTCGAGGGCGACCTGAACATCCTCGGCATCCTCGGTGGTGACCCTGATGTCCGCAACGGGTTCAACGACATCCGGGTGCACTACGACATCGACGCCGAAGCCTCACCCGAGGACATCGAAGCACTCGTCGCCCAGTCGCAGAAGCGTTCCGCGGTGTTCGACATCGTCACCAACCCGACGAACGTGACCGTCTCGGTCAACTGATCACGTCCTCGCACCGCATTCCCGTCGTCGTGGTCGGGGCCGGCCAGTCCGGTCTCGCAGCGAGCCGCGTCCTCGCCGATCGCGCCGTCGAACATGTCGTGCTCGAACGCGGCGACATCGCGAACACGTGGCGCCACGAACGTTGGGATTCACTCCGGCTGCTCACGCCCAACTGGATGACCCGGCTTCCCGGCGCGGCCTACGACGGCGACGACCCCGACGGCTTCATGGACGTCGCGACGTTGGTCGCTTTCGTCGACCGTTACGCGTCGGAACACCCCGGCGACATCCGAACGGGCGTGACCGTCGAGAACGTCGCGCCCGGTCCCGGCGGCCGGTACGTGGTCGCCACCGATTCGGGATCCTGGGATGCCGCCGCGGTCATCCTGGCGAGTGGGGCCTACAACGTCCCGAGCGTGCCCGCGATGGCCGACGCGCTCAAACCCGACGTCGCGCAGGTCACCGCACACGAGTACAAGAACCCGGGGCAGCTCCGTCCGGGGCGGGTCCTCGTCGTGGGAGCGTCTGCGACCGGTTTGCAGTTGGCGAACGAGATCGTCGAGTCCGGGCGTGAGGTCGCCATCTCGGTCGCCGAGCACGTCCGCCTGCCACGGTCCCACCGCGGCCGCGACGCCATGTGGTGGATGGAGGCCCTCGGTCGCCTCGACGAGCGTTGGGACGACGTCGACGACCTGGTGCGGGCCCGAAGTGTGCCGTCACCGCAACTGGTGGGGACACCCGACGGTTCGACGTTGGATCTGAACGTGCTCGTCGACAAGGGCGTCGAGCTCGTCGGGCAGCTCGCGTCGCTCGACGGCACCCGGGCCTCCTTCTCGGGCTCGCTCGCGAACGTGTGCCGGTTGGCGGACCTCAAGGCGAATCGATTCCTGGCTGCCGCGGACGAATGGGCCGACGCGCACCGGTGGCCCGCGTTGTCCGATCCGCCCCGGGTCGCGCCCACCGCGGTCCCCGAGCACCCCCGAACGGTCATCGACCTCGCAGCCGACGGCTTCGAGACCGTGCTCTGGGCGACGGGGTTCAAAGCAGATTATTCATGGGTCGACCTTCCGGACGCGTTCGACCGGAAAGGTCGGCTGCGTCACGACGGCGGTGTCGTCACCGCCGCGCCGGGCATCTACCGCATGGGGCTCAACTTCCTCCGGCGCCGCAAGTCGACGTACATCTACGGCGCCGAGCAGGACGCGACCGAACTCGTCGATCATCTGACGGCATTCCTCGCGTCGTCGACCGGCTGAGGCCGCCCGCGGCCGCCCCCGGCATCCAGGTCACGGCGAAGGGTTCAGAACGCCGCGAGCACCTCGGCCAGCACGGCTCCGAAACGCCCAGGATCTTCGATCATCGGGTAGTGACCGAATCCGTCCAACCGTCGGTGGTCGGCATCGGGCCGACGGGCCGCGAGTTGCTCCCCCATGGCCGCGACCGCGACGGGGTCCTGCTGCGCCCAAAGGATCGCGAGCGGGCTCGGGTGCGTCTCGATGGCACCGGTGTAGCGGGCTTCGGCACGCCGCCGATCATCGAGGTAGCGGATCAGCCGCGGCAGTATCAGGTGTCCGTGGTGGTGTTCTATCGACGCGACGAGCGCAGCGCGTTCCGCCGCATCGGGTCGATGGTCCGGGTGGAAGACCTGCGCGAGTCCGTTACCCAGCCCGTCGCCACCCAGCAACGCGCCCAGTTCGTCGCCGAGGCGCTCGTCGGGGAGCGCCCACAGGCGCTGTTGCCCGTCGGTCAGCGACGCCATGTCGAGGTAGATCGAGCCGTTCACGATCACACGGCCGGTCACCTGGAGATCCAGCGGGTCGGGACGTCGGCCGGTCCCCGACGTGACGATCGGCGAGTCCGCCGGGGCCGACCACGCCGGGTCGTCGGGCACAGCTCCCGGCGACATCGTCCTGGCCAGGAGCTCGCCGCCGACGGTGTCACCCATGTCGTGGGTCACGAGCACACATCGGTCGATGCCGAGTTCGGCGAGCACCACGGTGGCCGTGTCGGCATGCAGGTCGATGCCGTATCGGCGATCCGGCTTGTCGGACAGCCCGAAGCCCAGGAAGTCGAACAGCACGACGCGCCGACGCCCGCGCCCGAGCGCGTCCAGGACTTCGCGCCAGTCGAACGAGCTCGTGGGAAATCCGTGGAGCACCACGACCGGTGGCTCGGACGAACCCGGCGTGTCGAGGTCGACGACGAACACGTCCCCGTGCGCCGTCGACAAGTACGACCCGAGCGACGCGTACGCGGCCAGGTCAGCGTTGTCAACTGGTGACATCATCCCCATCCCCTAATCGTCCCAGAACACCCCGAACTTCGGCCAAACAGGCGCGCTCGACGACCCTGTTTGGCCGAAGTTCGGATTGGGGGGGCGATGGGTCTCGTCGGGCGCACAAGGCGCCCGACGGCTCAGCCATCGGATTCGGCGTCCAACACCGAGTCGGCGATGGCGGCCAAGGCGTCGAGTTGTGCCGTGTCCAGGCGGTCGATGAACACCCGGCGGACTTCGGCGACGTGACACGGCGCCGCCGAGACGAGGGCGGCCCGACCGGCATCGGTGATCGCGGTCACCCTGCCCCGCCCGTCGGTCGGACATCCTCGTGCCTCGACGAGTCCACGCCCGGCCATACGCCGGAGCTGGTGCGACAGTCGGCTCGCTTCCCATTGGAGCAACTCCGCGATCTCGAAGGACCGCCTCGCGCCATCCGCCGACTCCGAAAGACACACCAGCACGGCATAATCGGCGAGTGAAAGCCTGCTGTTGGCGAGCATCTGGCGCGCCAACGCCTGGTCGACCGCCGCGCTCATCCGGAGAAAGCCGCGCCACGCCCGTTGTTCGCGCTCATCGAGCCAGTTCGCGTCCCGCGGCGACATCGCCGAACCCTAGTCCTCAGGCATTCTTCGTTGCCGACACGTCGAGCGACAGGGTGACCTTCTCACTGACGAGCACACCGCCGGCCTCGAGCGTCGTGTTCCAGTTGACCCCCCAGTCCTTTCGGTTCACCACGACGGAGCCTTCGAGTCCGATCCGGGTGTTCCCCCACGGATCCTGGACCGGACCGGTCAACTCGAGGTCGAACGTGATCGGCCTGGTCGTCTCCTTGATGGTCAGGTTCCCGGTGACCGTGAAATTCGTGTCGTCCACCACGTCGATCTTGGTCGAGGTGAACGTGATGTCCGGATAGGTCGGCGCATCGAAGAAGTCGTTCGTCCGCAGGTGTTCGTCGCGCTGGTCGACACCGGTCGTGACGCTGGCAACCTTGGCGACGACGTGCAGTGAGGACCTGGTGGGATCGGCGGCGTCGAGATGGCCGGTTCCGGTCACGTCGACGAACTTGCCTCGGACCTTGGTGACCATCGCGTGTCGCGCGACGAATCCGAGTGACGTGTGACTCGGGTCGATCGTGTAGTCGCCGTCGAGGGTGGAATCGAGAGCCATGGCTCCTCCTGTGGTCGGATCCGCCTGTGAGCATCGGCGGATCACTTGCTTGATGTATCAACATCTTAGCCAGCGTTGATTGATATATCAACTTCTTCGGCAGATCTTTCGCCGCCGTCGGACCTCCCGGTCGGTGCCGGAGCGGCCACGCCGTCCGAAGGG
>JAFDWI010000263.1 GCA_018268545.1 Actinomycetota bacterium | reverse complement strand
GGGGGGGGGGGGGGGGCGCTCAGCGGGCGGCGACGAAGTACTTGGCCTGGGGATGGTGGAACACGATCGCGACGGTCGATTGCTCGGGATGGAACTGGAACCCGGTCGACTCGTCGCACCGGATCCCGATCGCCTCGGCATCCAGCAGCTTGGCGGTCTGTTCGTTCCCCGCCAGGTCGGGGCACGCGGGGTAACCCCACGAGTAGCGCCCGCCACGGTGGCGCTGGCGGAACAACCCGGCGAGCGTCTCGTCGTCCTCGTCGACGAAGCCCCACTCGGTGCGGATCCGATGGTGCATGTACTCGGCCATCGCCTCGGCCATCTCCACCCCGAGCCCGTGTAGGTGCAGGTACTCGGAGTATTCGTTGTCGGCGAAGAGCTTCGCCTCGTGCTCCGCGACCTTGGGCCCCATCGTCACGATCTGGAACGCGACGTAGTCGACCTCGTCGCTGGTGATCGGTCGGACGAAGTCCGCGATGCACAGGAACTGGCCCGAAGGCTGACGCGGGAACTCATAGCGCGTCAGCTCTTCGGTTCGTGACTCATCGGTCCAGATCACCAGCTCGCGCCCGTCACCGTTACAGGCGAAGAACCCGTAACGCGCGGCGGGCATGAGCAGGTCGTGCATGCGCACGTAGTCGAGTTTCTCCCGCAGGATCGGCCGGATGCGCTCCCGGAAGTCGGCGTCGGACTCGGTGGGTTTGGCGACCGTGCCGCCTTCCCGGGCGGTCTTCGCGTTCTTGCGTGCCCCCTCGGGCCGGTACTGCCACTGCAGCCGGAACAGTTCGGTTTCGTTCAGGTACGCCGCGATGTCGTCGATCGGCACGCCCTTGACCGTGCGCACCCCCAGGAACGGCGGTGAGAAGATCGGGTTGTCATCCGCGACGTCCGGGGAGCGGTCGGGGAGGGTCGAATAGTCGATCTCGATCTTGTCGTGCAGCCGCGAGGGCACCTTGGAATCCGAGGGCACCAACCCCCAGTCGTCGTCCACGGCCTCGCCCCGGCGGAGCTCGCCGAGCCGGTCCATGGTTCCCAGCCCCTCGAACGCGTCCTTGCCGTAGAACAGCCGGCCCTCGTAGATCTCACGCAGGTCACGCTCCACATAGGAACGGGTGAGCGCGGCGCCACCCAGGATGACGGGGATCTTCGACAGGTTCCGGTCGTTCAGCTCGACGAGGTTGTCGCGCATCACCAGCGTGGACTTCACCAACAACCCCGACATGCCGATCGCGTCGGCGTCCACCTCGAGGGCTTTGTCGATCAGTTCGGTGATCGACACCTTGATGCCCAGGTTGAACACCTCGTAGCCGTTGTTGGTGAGGATGATGTCGACCAGGTTCTTGCCGATGTCGTGCACGTCGCCCTTGACCGTCGCGAGCACGATCTTGCCCTTGCCGGCGCTGCCCTCGATCTTCTCCATGTGCGGTTCGAGGTGCGCGACCGACGCCTTCATCGTCTCCGCGGACTGCAGCACGAAGGGAAGTTGCATCTCCCCGGCACCGAACAGGTCGCCGACCACCTTCATGCCCGCGAGCAGCACGTCGTTGACGATCGCGAGTGCCCCCATCCCACCGGCCAACGCTTCGTCCAGGTCGGCTTCCAGGCCGTCGCGGTCACCGTCGATGATCCGTTGTGAGAGCCGCTTCTCCACCGGCCAACCCGAGCGGTCCTCTTTGACCGCCTCGGCCGCTTTGACGTTCTCGAACATGGCGAGCAACGCCTGCAACGGGTCGTAGTGCTCGTCGCCGTTCGCATGTGCGCCCGCGGCGCCCCTGCGGTCGTAGATCAGATCCAGACAGACCTCACGCTGTTCGTCGGGGATGCGGGACAGCGGCAGGATCTTGGAGAAGTGCACGATCGCCGAGTCGAGCCCGGCCTGGGTGCATTCGTGCAGGAACACCGAATTGAGCACCTGGCGTGCCGCGGGGTTCAGCCCGAAGGAGATGTTCGACAGCCCCAGCGTGGTGTGCACACCGGGCAGCTCGGCCTTGATCCGACGGATGCCCTCGATCGTGTTCGCCCCGTCGAACCGTGACTCTTCGATGCCGGTGGCCAGCGTGAGCGCCAGCGGGTCGAAGATCAGATCCGAAGGCTCCAGGCCGTAACGGTTCACGGCGATGTCGTGGATCTTGCGGGCCGCTTCGAGCTTGTGTTCGGGGGTGCGCGCCTGTCCGGTCTCGTCGATGCAGGTGCACACCACGGCCGCGCCGTAGGTCTTGGCCATGGTCAGGAAGCGGTCGAGCCGGGTGCCGGGCGCGTCGCCGTCTTCCAGGTTGACCGAGTTGAGGATGGGGCGTCCTCCGATCCACTGCAACGCGGTTTCGACCACGTTCGCTTCGGTCGAGTCGATCATGAGCGGGGCGTTCACCTGCGTGGCGAACCGGCTCGCGAGCTCCTCCATGTCGATCGTGCCGTCACGGCCCACGTAGTCGACGCACATGTCGAGCACGTGGGCGCCCTCTTTGACCTGATCGGTGGCCATCTTGAGCGTGGTGTCCCAGTCACCGGCCAGCATCGCCTCACGGAACTTCTTCGAACCGTTGGCATTCGTGCGTTCGCCGATGCCCAGATAGGCGGTGTCCTGGTCGAAGGGCACGAGGCTGTAGATCGAGGTGACGCCGGGTTCGTGCACCGGGTTACGGGTCGCGGGCTCCAGGCCGTCGACCGCGGTGACGAGTCGGGAGATGAACTCGGGCGTGGTGCCACAGCATCCGCCGATCACCTGCACGCCCATCTCGGACACGAAGCGGGTCTGGTGGGCGACGAAGTCCTCGGCGGTCAGGTCGTAGTGCATGGCACCGTCCACGACGCTGGGTAACCCGGCGTTGGGCAGACACGAGATCGGCATGCGGGCGTGCTGGGAGAGATGCCGCAGGTGCTCGGACATCTCCACCGGACCGGTCGCACAGTTGATGCCGATCACGTCGACGCCGAGCGGGTCGATCGCGGCGAGTGCCGCGCCGATCTCGGTGCCGGGCAGCATGCGGCCGGTGAGCTCGATCGTGACCTGTGCCTGGATGGGCACCGCACGACCCGCGGTGGCCATCGCCTTGCGCGACCCGATGATCGCGGCCTTCAACCCCAACAGGTCGAACTGGGTCTCGATGATCAACAGGTCCACGCCGCCTTCGAGCAGCGCCGCGGCCTGGACTTCGTACGCGTCACGCAATTGCGCGAAGCGGATCTGGCCGAGCGACGCGAACTTGGTGCCCGGGCCCATCGAACCGGCGACGAACCGCTTCCGTTCCGGGGTGGAGAACGAGTCGGCGACCTCACGGGCGAGTACGGCGTTCGCGAGCGTGATCTCGTGTGCACGATCGGCCAGGTCGTACTCACCCAGCGGGATCGCAAACGACCCGAACGTGTTGGTCTCCACCACGTCGGCACCGACCTCGAAGTACGCGGCGTGCAGCGCGCGAACCACGTCGGGCCGGGTGATCCCCAGGTATTCGTTGCAACCTTCGAGGGCATCCCCGCCGAAGTCATCCGCGGTCAATCCTTGGGTCTGCAGCCATGTTCCGGTGGCGCCGTCGTAGACGACGACGCGTTCGGCGACGAGATCGAGAAAATCAGACACGATCTTCCAGGCTACCGACGCGTCCGGTCATCGAGCGATCGCAGCAGCTTCGAACACCACGCCCACGATCGTGCCGATGATGATCACGCCTCTGCCCAGGTCGGTCAGCCTGACCTGGGCGGCGAGGTGTGCCTCGGCGGCTGCGCCGGAGGTTTCGCCGCGCGCGAGCGCGCTGCGGAGCTTGCCGACCCGC
>JAFDWI010000262.1 GCA_018268545.1 Actinomycetota bacterium | reverse complement strand
GTTCGTCTGCCTTCAGACGACGACCACGTCGACGAGTCCGCCGAGTGCGGCGAAGTCCGGTCCGTTGCGGGTGTACAGCGGAAGCCCCTCCGCCAGGGCGACGGCGGCGATCAACAGGTCGACCGACCGGGCGCCCCTCACCTTTCGTCCTGCCGCGACGACCGCCGTGCAGATCCGGCCGTAGGCACGAGCCGCGTTGACGTCGAAGGGCAAGGGGTCGAACGCGGCCTCGGCACGTTGCAGACGGTCCTGGCGGCGCGCTCGTTCGTCGGCGTCACGGGCCGCCGCTGGGCCCGCGGCGAGCTCGGCCATCGTCAGTGCCGTCACGGCGAGCTCACGGGGGAGGTCCCCGGGGCGCAGCACGTCAAGATCGATCACCACCGAGGTGTCGAGGATCCCGCGTGTCGGCCGAACGGGCTCAGCCATCGGGGAACGCTGCCGGGTCGGCGAGCGCATCGATGTCTGCACGGAAGGACGCGGCGTCCACACGAGGTGCACCGGCGAACAGGGCGACCACGGTCTGTGCGTCGACGAAACGACGACGATGAAGTGGTGTCAGCTGGCCGACCGGCACGCCGTTGCGGGTGACGATGAAGGATTCGCCCTGGTCGAGCAGGCGCATGATGGTGCCGCTCTCGTTGCGGAGTTCACGCTGGGTCAGGTCCCGTGGCACGTCGTCAAGCGTAGCACCGCGTGCTACAAAGTCGGCGTCGTGGCGCAGCTCAATCGCCGAGTGACGCGCTGAGCACGGTCGGGTCGGTGGTGGGGAGATCGCAGACCTGGTTACGACAGACCATGGCGCCCGGATCCGCGTCCGGCGCGTAGCGGACGACCACGTCCGGGCGCCAGGTCGCGCGGTAGGCGGTGAGCAGGTCGTCGGTCACCGGTCCCGTCCCCGAGATCGTGACCTCGGTCGTGCCCGAATCGAGCAGGGTGATCGCGGCGAGCAGATGGGCGAACGCGGTGGGGTGCTGCCCGGCGAAACGACCCGTCAGCGCGGTCACCCCACGTGCCGCGTCGAGGTAGCGCTCCTCGGTCACGATGGCACCCAGGCGCGCCAGAGCCACCGCCGCCGCGCTGTTCGCCGACGGCGTCGGGGAGTCCTGGACGTCCTTCTGGCGGGCGACCAGGGTCTCGGCGTCGTGCGCCGTGGTGAAGAACCCGCCGGAGGCCTCATCCGCGTAGTCGGCCAACAGCACCTCGGCGCAGGCCCGGGCCTCGTCCAGCCAACGGTCGGTTCCGGTCGCCTCGTACAGACGGGTGAAGGCGTCGCACAGGCCGGCCAGGTCCACGGCGACCGCCCGTGGCCCCGCACCCCCCTCGGGGTGCCAGGACCGGTGCCAACCTGCGTCGTCGCGCAGGTGCTCGAGCAGGAACGTTGCACAACGCTCGGCCGCGGTGAGCCAGTCGGGTTCACCGAGTGCGACCGACGCCTCGGCGAGCGCGCCGACCATCAGCGCGTTCCACTCGGCGAGCACCTTGTCGTCCAGCCCGGGGCGGACCCGCTGTTCCCGGGCGGTGAACAGGGCTGCGCGGGCCCGTTCCACGGCATCGGGACGGATCAGATCGGTGCGATGCTCCAGCCGGTGCAGGATCGACGTGCCCTCGAAGTTGCCGCCCTCGGTGACCGACCACCACCGGGTCGCCGCTTCGGCCGCCTCGGGGTCGTCGACCAGGACCGAACGGATCTCATCCGGCGTCCACACCTGGAAGCTGCCCTCGACCCCGTCGGCGTCCGCGTCCTCGGACGACGCGAACCCGCCGCCCTCCAGGCGCAGGTCGCGCAGCACGTACGCGATCGTCTCGGCGATCACCTGGCGGTGCCGGTCCAGCCCGACGAGCTGGAAGGCGTGGGTGTAGGCACGAACGAGCAACGCCTGGTCGCTCAACATCTTCTCGAAGTGCGGCACGAGCCACTTCGCGTCGGTCGAATAGCGGGCGAACCCGCCACCGAGATGGTCGTAGATGCCACCCGCCGCCATCGCGTCCAGCGTGTCCACGGCGACCTTGAGCGCCGCGTCGTCGGCGTGACGCACGAACGCGCCCAACAGCACATCGATCGCCATGGGTTGGGGGAACTTCGGTGCACCGCCGAACCCACCCCAACGCGGCTCGTACAGCGCGACCAGGTTCGCGACCGCGTTGTCGAAATCCGCGATCGTCGGCAGCTCCGCCGGGGTGAACGACGTCGAACGCAGGTGCTCGACCACCGCGGCGGCCTGGGTGAGGACCTTGTCGCGTGAGTCCTCCCAGGCCGCGGCGAGCGCACCGCAGATCTCGCCGAACCCGGCCTGGCCGTTGCGGCCCCGGGCCGGGAAGTACGTGCCACAGAAGAACGGTTGACCGTCGGGGGTGGCGACCACGGTCATCGGCCAGCCTCCGGAACCGGTCATCGCCTGGGTGGCTTCCATGTACACCGCGTCGATGTCGGGCCGTTCCTCACGGTCGACCTTGATGTTCACGAAAGACTCGTTCATGATCGCCGCGATGTCGGGGTTCTCGAACGACTCGTGGGCCATCACATGGCACCAGTGGCAGGCCGCGTAGCCGATCGAGATCAGCACCGGGCAGTCCCGCCGTTTCGCCTCGGCGAACGCGTCGTCGCCCCACTGCCACCAGTCCACCGGGTTGTCGGCGTGCTGGCGCAGATACGGGGACGACGCGTCGGCGAGTCGGTTGGCCATGGCCGCGACCCTACCGGTGATTTCCGATCAGGGCCGGTGGGTGATCTTCGCGAGGCGTTCGACGAGATCGTCGATGGCAGCGTCGCGGTCGATCGGGCCGAGTCGGAGCAACTCCGCTCGACCGGGCTTCTCCAGGGTCGCAATGCCGTGCAGCGCGACCCAGAGCAGGAACGTGTCCCGGTGGGGATCGGTCGACGTGCTCGTCCCGTCGGCGACGCAATGCGTCAGGGTCTGTTCCACGAGTGTGTAGGCGTTCACGGCGTGCTCTGCGTAGCCCGAGGCGGCGAACATCAACCGGTAGCGGGCCGGGTGCTCCCATCCGAAGCGCACATACGCGTGGGCGGCGGCGTGCAACCCGTCGCCCAGGGAGGGAGCAGCAGCGAGTGCGTCGGAGACGTCGCTCTCGAGTTGGCTGAAGCTGTGCTCGATCAGTGCGGTCACGATCTCGTCGATGCCGTCGAAATGCGGGTAGATCGAGGGGGCCTTGACTCCCGTGGCGCGGGCGACGCCGCGCAGGGTCAGGCTCGACGGGTCGCCGGTCTCGTCGAGCAACGTGACGGCCGCGTCGACGATCTCGTCGTGCAATCGCGCCCCGGCGCCTCGGGGGTTCCGGGCACGCCCGCGTGGGGTTGGCTCGGACGTGACGCCGTGTGGTTCCACGGTTGTCAGTCTATCTGATCGCCTGTAAGCTAACGACTGTTAGGTAAGAGGTGATCGAGGAGCCGACGATGCCCGACGCGATGCGTGACGAGTTGTTCCGAGCCCAGTGGCTCCGTGCGGTGGGCTACGCGCCCTACGGCGGTGCCGACACGGGTGAGTGCTTCGCCGTGGCCGAGCGGATCAGCCGGCTGGACGCCACGCTCTGGAACGACACCTGGCGGGACCTGGCTGACCGACTGAACGAGGTCGCCGATCGACAGGTCGACCGCGGCGACCGACACGCTGCGCGAGGCAGCTACCTGCGAGCGTCGAACGCGTACCGGACCGCCGGGTTGTTCCTGTACGGCGCACCGCTCGATCAGCGTCTCGTCGCCGCCCACTGCAGGGAGGTCGAGGCCTTCCGGCGCGGCGTGGCGCTGCTCGACGTCCCACCCGAGATCGTCGAGGTTCCCTCGTCGATCGGGTTGATCCCGGGGTACTTCTTCCGCCCGGACGACGACGGGCGACCGCGGCCGACGATGATCCTCACCACCGGCTACGACGGGACCGCAGAGGAGCTCTACTTCACCAGCGGCGCCGCTGCGCTGGAGCGCGGCTACAACGTGTTGACATTCGACGGGCCCGGACAGGGGACGATGCTCATCGATCGGGGCACCCCACTCCGTCCCGACTGGGAGGCCGCGGTCAGCCCCGTCGTCGACTGGCTCGTCGCCCGAGCCGACGTCGACCGGGACGCGATCGTCCTGATGGGGATAAGTCTCGGTGGGCTCCTCGCACCCCTCGCGGCGACTCGCGAGCACCGGCTTGCGGCTTGCATCTCGGACTGCGGGCCCTACGACCTGTTCACCGCCTCGGTTCAGCGGGTCCCGGGATTCCTCGCCCGGGAACTTCCCGACGGCAACCCGAGGCTGCTCGGTCTGCTCCGGCGCATCCTCGGCATCGTGATGCGCAAGCCGACAGCGGGGTGGGCGCTCCGCCGCAATCTGTTGGTCCACGGCCTCGATGATCCGCTCGCGTTCTTCGCCGACGCGCGCCGCTATTCCCTCCGCGGTCGCGAGGACGGAATCCGGTGCCCGACCCTGGTCTGTACCACCGACCGCGACGATCTGAGTGCCGCGGCCCCCGAGTTCTTCGACGCGCTGCAGTGCGAGAAGCGCTTCGTGCGCTTCGCCGCGGCGGACGGGGCGGGGGAGCATTGTGAGAGCGGCGCGCGTGTCGCGTGCAACGACACGGTCTTCGACTGGCTCGGATCGCTGCTCGACGGATCCTCGTGACCCGGGATTCTCCCGGGTGTTGGCCGACGGACGGGGCGAACACAATCGCGTGGAGGCGTCGAACGACCAGTCGGCATGTCCGTTCACAGAACACGTACGTGCGTGATGCGAAGGCACGTACGTTCGATTACAATGGGGTCATGACCGAACCGGTGACCGCCTCACAGATGCGGCAGGACATCTACCGGCTGATCGACCGGGTCCTCGAGACCGGTGAACCGCTGACGATCAAGCGGCGGGATCGGACCCTGCGGCTCGTGCCCGACGACCAGCCGCCCAAGGGGAGACTCGCTGGGGTTCGCACGAATCCCGACGTGATCGTCGGTGACCCCGACGATCTCGTGCATCTCGACTGGACCGACACCTGGCAGCCGGATGACCTTCGGTGAGCGGTCCGCTGCATCTGGACACCCATGCTGTCGTCTGGGCGTATGCCGGCGAACACGACCGTTTCCCCGACCTCGTCCGGGATCGGCTCGAATCCGATGACCTGGTCTACTCACCCATGGTGCGACTCGAGCTCACGTACCTGTATGAGATCGATCGGCTCACCGACCCGCCGGGCCTGATCTTCGACGAGCTCGCGGCATCGATGGGGCTGCGGGTCGACACGACCGCATTCGGCGACGTGGTCGACGCCGCGGAGTCGATCACCTTCACCCGGGACCCGTTCGATCGGCTGATCCTGGCCCAGGCCGTGGCCGCACGCGCACCACTCGTGACCAAGGATGCGCCCATGCGGGTGGCATTTCCCGGTCGCACGTTGTGGGATTGACATCTGCCCTGGGTGGAGAACCGTGTGGCCGCCGAGCGTCGATCGGCGGAGTGGCAACTCCGCCGGGGTGAACGACGTGGCAACGGTGGCGGTCGAGGTGGCGCGAGAGGTTGCAGAATGGATCGGTCGGCATACACCGGGAATAACTTGATGGATCAACTAGTTTGAACGGGTCGTCGACGTAGCATGCGATTGGAGCGATCGTGACCGAGCACCGACTCCCCACCTACTACTCATCCCATGGCGGCGGGCCGTGGCCGTGGATCAAGGACCTGCTCCCCGGCGACTGGAGTCGTCTCGAATCGTCACTCGCGGGCATCCCGGGCCAGATCGGCGTCACCCCCCGAGCGGTGCTGGCGGTGTCGGGTCATTGGGAGACCCCGGAGTTCACCGTCCAGACCCACCCGAATCCGCCGATGCTGTACGACTACGGCGGGTTCCCGGAGTTCGCGTACCACATCGAATACCCGGCGCCCGGTTCACCCGAGGTCGCGGCTCGGGTCACCGAACTGCTCGACGAAGCGGGGATCGCGAACGGCACCGACCCGGCGCGCGGCTTCGACCACGGCGTGTTCGCACCGCTGTACGTGATGTACCCCGACGCCGACGTCCCTGTGCTGCAACTGTCGATCCGTCACGGCTACGACCCCGTTGCGCACCTGGCCGTCGGGCGTGCACTGGCACCCCTCCGAGACGAAGGGGTGCTGATCCTGGGCAGCGGCTTCAGTTTCCACAATCTCCGGGCCATGAACGCGGCCGGCGCGGGCCCCTCACGAGACTTCGACGGTTGGTTGAACGACGCAGTGGTCGGGCACCGAGGAGCGGATCGCTCCCGGCGCCTGATCGACTGGGCATCGGCCCCGGGTGCGCGCATGAGCCATCCGGCCGCCGATCATCTCATTCCGTTGATGGTCGCCGCGGGCGCCGCCGAAGACGACGCGGCGACCCGCGTCTACCGCGACGACAACGTCATGGGCGCGGGCATCCACTCTTCGAGCTTCGCATTCGGCCTCGACCCGGCCTGACCGTAGCGCTGTTCGCGGCGACCGATCCGTCGCAATCACCGGACCCGGATTCGTTCTTTGCACGCGTGAGCACCGCTGCGACGCTCACGCGTGCAAAGAACGGATCTCGCCGTCACCTCGGGCGGCGTGGGGTGACAGACTGGCCGCTCGCCCGAACCTCTGGAGGAGTCGTGACCGAATCGATGACGCACCGGATGAGCGACACCGACGCGTTGATGTGGACGATCGAACGCGATCCGCTGCTGCGCTCCACGATCACCGCCGTGATCCGACTCGACTCGGTGCCCGATCGTGCCAGGCTCCGACGACTCGTCGACCGGGGGACCCGGCAGTTGCCCCGGATGCGTCATCGGGTACGCGGCAACCCGTACTCCCTCGTGCCGCCACGCTGGGAGGTCGACCCGAACTTCGACCTGGATTTCCACCTGCGATGGATCGGCGGGGGCAACGGCAACGTCACCATGCGCGACGTGCTCGACTACGCCCAGCCCGTCGCGATGCAGAGCTTCGATCGGGCCCGGCCCCAGTGGGAGATCCACGTGATCGAGGGCATGGAGGACGGAGGCGCGGCGATCGTCGCGAAGATCCACCATGCAATCAGTGACGGTGTCGGTGCCGTGGCGATGGCGATGCTGCTGTTCGACCTCGAGCGTGACCCGGCCGACGATGCAGCACCGATGCCACCCGAACCGGCCGTCGAGGTGTTGAGCCCCATTGCGCGCCTGATCGACGGCGTCCAGCACGAGATCGATCGGGAACGCAGGATCGGCGGCGGCATCGCGGACGGCATCTCCGCGGCCGTCGGGGCATTGCTCGCCGACCCGGTGGCCGCCGTGGAACGTGGGCGTGAGATCGCCGTGTCCGCAGGCCGGTTGATCGCACCCGACGCCCGCCCGAAATCGCCGGTCATGGCCGAGCGCTCGTTGAAGATGCACTTCGATTCATTCGATGTTCCGCTCGATGCCGCCAAGGCCGCGGCGCGGGTGGCAGAGGGCCGTCTCAACGACGCGTTCGTCGCGGCGACGACCGCGGGGCTGCGCCGTTACCACGAAGCGCACGGTGCCTCGACCGGGTCATTGCGGATGGCGATGCCGATCAACGTGCGCAGCGACGACGACGCCGATGTCGGCGGCAACCACTTCGTCCCGGCCCGTTTCGATGTGCCACTCGTGGTCGAGGACCCGGTCCAGCGGATGCGCCAGGTGCGTGAGCTGGTGGCAGCGCAGCGTGCCGAGCCGGCGCTGGATCTGGTCGACCCGATGGCCGGCCTGCTGAATCGTCTCCCCCGGGGGGTGACGACCGAG
>JAFDWI010000261.1 GCA_018268545.1 Actinomycetota bacterium | reverse complement strand
GGTCGAAGGCCACCAGGTCGCTTCGAGACCCTCCGCCGCGCACGACGGCGATCACGTCGACACCGAGACCGGCGACCTTGTCGATCCCGGCGACGATCGTCCTCGGCGCATCGGCGCCTTGCACCCGGGCGTCCGCGAGGAGCACGTCGAACGCATAGGGGCTCGAGCGCAACTCGTTGACGAAGTCGGCGTGTGCCGCGGAACCGGCCGAGGTGACCAGCCCGACCCGGAGCGGAACGGGTGGGACCGCCAGGCGACTGTTCGCATCGAGGAGGCCTTCCGATGCGAGCAGCGCGAGCAGGGCACGGCGTTGCGCGTCGAGTTGGCCGAGGGTGAACACCGGGTCGATGTCGGACATCACGATGCGGAGCTGCCCACCCGATGCCCACCAGTCGACTTTGCCTCGGATCCGGACTTCGACGCCGTCGGCCATCGTGGCGGCGCCGGGTGCGGCGGCGAGGACGTCCAGGACCCGGGCGCGTGAGGTCCGGAACAGGCTCACCGAGAGTTTGGCGTCCGGATACGTGCCTGGTTCGCTGCCCGGTTCGATCAGATCGAAATACTGGTGTCCGGTTCGACCGACCGGGCGCATCCCGGAGATCTCGCCTCGGAGCCAGACCTCGGTGGGGAAGCGCGCGCGGAGGCCGGAACCGATCGCGGCGCTGAGTTCCGCGATCGTCCAGGTCTCCGGTTGGTCAGGGGTGTCGGAGGAGTCGACCGGCTCGTCGTCGACCGAATCCCACAACGTCATTGTGCGTGCGAGTTCGGGCCCGGGGTGTTCGCGGCGTTGCGCAGGCGTTCCGCTTCGAGCACCTCAGCGGGAATCAGGTGTCGTGAGATCCAGTTGCGGCCGTCGGACTCGGCCCACACGAGCATCGGCGGCAGGAACACGAGCGCGCTCAACAACGCGACGAGCACGTTCAGACCGACGATGATCCCGAAGTCCTGGAGCAACGGCATCGACGAGGTGGCGATGACGGCGACACCGGACACGGCGGTCAGGGCCGACACGATGAACGCCCGACCCGTTCGCGACGCGGTGTGGTCGACGGCTTGTCGTGGCGCGTAGCCGCGCCCGCGTTCCTCGACGAACCGCAACAGGATCAGCGAGGTGAACTCGGTACAGATCGCGACCACCAACGGACCGCCGACCGCGGTGAGCGGTGAGAGCTTCAGGTCGAGCGAGTACGCCACGAGCGACGACAACCCCACCGCGATCAACACCGGGATCAGCGACAGCAACGACCGGACGATGCTCCGGAGCCGGATCGCGAGGTACAGCGCGACGAACCCGATGGCGAGGTAGGTGAGCAGCACCCGGTTCGATTCGAGGTTCTCGAGGAGACCCACGCCGACCACGGCCAGCCCGGACGGGGTGAGCGAGAGCCCCGGAGGCACGTCGTGCGCGGCGAACTGGTGCTCCATGCCGTGGACGACCTTGGCCTGGAGATCGAGTGGGACCGGTGTGCGTTCGGGTGTCCCGGTTCGGAAGATCACGTTGAGCGACCGCGCGTCCTCGGTGGCGAACGATTGACGGATCGCGGGCGGTGCCAGCTCGAATGCGGCCTTCACCGAGTCGACGTTCGGGCTGACGTGACCCGCACCGGGCACGTCGTTGATCACGTCGCTGACGATGGACACGACGCTGTTCGCGGTACGCAGGGTGTCGGCGTTGTTCTTCAGCTCGTTGGTGGTGAACCGGTCGACGTAGTTGATCGTCGACTGGGTGAACACCGTGGCGTCGGGCCCCTTGGCGGTGACGTACACGCCGAGTTCGTTCGAGGAGCCGGTTCCCTTCTGCAGCGCATTGATGTTCTCGATGACCTGGGATTTCTGGTTCACCCATTGGATCGGGTCGGTCTGCAGCTTGAGTTTCGGTTCCGCGATGATCCCTGCCACGAAGATCACCAGCGAGATCACGATGAGCGGCCCGCCGATCTTGCCCGGCAACGAGCCCATCCGGATCACGAGCTTGCCGAGGGATTCGGACCGTTTGGACACGGTGCGTTTGGTCGGCGACTTGTACTCGCGGATCCCCAGGATCGACAACGGCACGACGATGCTGGTCAGACAGATGACCGCGATGCCCACGGCCAGCAGGAATCCGAACTCGCGGATCATCGGCACCTTGGCAAAGTGCAGCGCCGCGAACGCGAACACGGCGTCGAGGGTGACCACGAGCAGGGCCGGTGCGAGGTTTTGCGCGGTTTCCTGGATCGGATGCTCGGCCTGGTTGATCGTCACCTCCTCTTCGACGCGCGCGTGCAACTGGATCGCGTAGTCGATCCCGACACCGAGGAGCACCGGCAGACCGGCGATCGTCGCGAGGGTGAGTGGGATCCCGAGGTATCCGGCGACGCCGAACGCCCAGATCAACCCGATCGTGATCACGCCGAGCGGCAGGAGGCGCCACCGCACGTCGAACAGGACGAGCAGGATCAGGACCATGACCGCAGCGGCGATCCCGCCGAGCAGGACCATCCCACCCTTGAGGTAGTTGTTGATGTTCTCCAGGAGCGACGGCGCGCCCGTGGTGATCGTGGTGGCGTTGTCGAAGTGGAACTTGGCGGCCGTGTCGGCGACGAAGTTCGCCGATGCGCTCTGGTCGTCGAGCGCCTGGTTGCCATCCAGGCGGACGATCAGCTCCGCGTGGTGCTTGTCGGGGAAGAACGTCGTGAGGGCCTTGCGGATCTCACCTTTCTCCGCGCCGCCGTTGTTGTAGAGGAGGAACTTGACCCACTCGGGGTTGTCCAGGTTTTTCGGGCCCTTCACCGCGCCGACACGTGTGAGGGTCTTCGCGGTGTCGGCGTTGCGGGCCGCGATGCCCTTGGCGCTCTTGTCGCCCTTCAACGCTCCCAGGAGGGCCGAACCGGCGACGGCCTGGGTGATGTCGGCGTTCTCGGCGTGCCCCGGGGTGCCGTTCGCTGCGGGAACCCACTTCTTGGTGATCATCGAGTTCGAGAACTCCAGCGCCAACAGCGGGTCGATCGTGCTCTGCAGCTGGTGTGCCTTTGCGCCGTCGTCGAGGGCCTTGCGAAGGGCTTTCATCTTCGCGATGTTCGACGGGGTGAACAGGTCCTCGACCTGCTTGCCGTTGGTCATCGTGATCATCACGACCATCGCCTGTCCACCGAACAGCTTCTCGTACGCGTGGTCGTCCTGGTACACCTTGTCGGACTTGTTCAGGTAGCTCGACTGACTCGTCGCGAACTTCAACCGGGTCGTCCCCATCCCCAGGATGAGGGTGATGAGCAGGCCGATGATGGCGACCGTTCCGGCACGTTTACCGGTCCACAGTGCCAGCCATCCCCAGAATCGCTTCATCGATCGTCCACT
>JAFDWI010000260.1 GCA_018268545.1 Actinomycetota bacterium | reverse complement strand
GGATCGTCGGCTGGGAAGCATCCACCTCGAAAGCGACCCCGTTCGTCGAGTCCGCGATCCGTCAAGCCGTCGCGTTGCGTGCCCGCCAAGGCCATCCGGTCCGGGGCACGATCCACCACTCCGATGCCGGGTCGCAATACACCGCGGTGCACTTCGCGGAGACACTCGTGCTCGAAGGCCTCGCCGCGTCGATCGGCAGTGTCGGTGACGCGTACGACAACGCCCTCGCGGAGACCACGATCGGGCTCTACAAGACCGAATGTGTGCGAAACGACTCGCCGTTCCGGCGCGGCCCGCTGCGCAACCTCGCCGACGTCGAACTGATCACCGACGAATGGGTCGCGTGGTTCAACAACCAGCGGATCATGCACCGCCTCGGCCGCGCCACCCCCCGCCGAAACCGAGACCGCCTACCATGCCAACAACCCGACCGAACACCCGGTCGGTTCCCAAACACCCGAGGGTGCATGAAACCCGGGGTGGTTCACCATCGCGACGATCACCGCCACCCACAACTGAACGTCGATGGACAGGGGTGTCGATCAGTGACAACACGCGAAGAACCCCGGCCGGGATGAGCCGCGGCTCTCGTGGTGGGGTGGTGACCGTTGGGCTGTTGTCAGAGGCCGAGGGTGGGGCCTTGTCGGTGTTGTTGCGGGACGGGCCTCGGACGGACCCCGAGGCCGGGTGTGGGCCGTGTAGGGGCTGCGACGTGGGGGCGGGGCGTCGGCCGATCGTGTCACGGATGACGGCGAGTTGCTCGACGACAACGCGGCGGGCCCTGCCCACGCACACCTACCTCAGGCGCGAGTCGATGCCGTGCCGCGGTCACCAGCGGGGCAACAACTCGGGTACGACCGGCATGTCCGGACGACGAGCTGCCACGGCGACATCGACGACACCGGTCGGTCGGATCACCCGGTCGAACACTTCGAGTGGCACCACCCGCCCCTCGGCCGAACCACGTCGTTCGGTCGCGGCACGGAACACCGGGTCGGGTACGACCGTGCCGAGCGCGGCGATCACCGTCGACGGGCCGTCGGTGACAACCCGACCTTCGACGATCGCACCACACGGCGCCAACATCGACGCCTCGACCGGATACGACTCGGCGCTCAAGTCGGCGAGCGCCAACGACACCTGCAACGGCGTCGGATCGTCGTCGAACTCGTCGATCAACTCGTACAGGCGACGTCGGGGATCCCCCGCGCCCAGCGCGTGAGCACACAGCCACCACAACGGGCCGCACAACGGCACGTGCTCGAGCAATTTGCGGGCACCCATGACGAGCGCGGAGCGGTCATCGGCCAACCCGGCGAGCGCCTCGGCAGCCTCGGGGACCAGCCACTGCGGCGACGCATCCCCCGCCTCGGCCAGATACCGAAGATGCTCGATCGGGTGCACGGACCCGATCGTACCGAGACCGTGTCAGGCAAGCCCGCCGCGGGCCTGGCCGAGCAGGTCGAAAGCCCGGTCGATCTCGTCGTCGCTCAACAGGTTCGCCTCGTTCACGAGCTCGCGCACGCTCTTGCCCGTCTCGATGCTGTCGTGCACGAGTGCCGCGGCCTTCTCGTACCCGATGAACGGGTTCAGTGACGTCGCGATCGACGGTGACGCTTCGGCCAACGCACGACACCGCTCCACATCCGCTTCGATCCCGGCGACACAATTGTCGGCGAACAGCCGCGACACGTTGCTGAGCAGCACGATCGACTCGATGATCGCGTCGGCCATCATCGGCACGTACACGTTCATCTCGAAGTTGCCCTGAGAACCGCCGAACGCGACGGATGCGTCGTTGCCGAACACGCGTGCCGCGACCTGGGTCACCGCTTCGGCGAGCACCGGGTTGACTTTGCCGGGCATGATCGACGACCCGGGCTGCAGGTCGGGAAGATGGATCTCGGCCAGTCCCGCTCGAGGCCCCGAAGCAGCCCAACGCAGGTCGTTCGCGATCTTGGTCAGGCTCACCGCTACGGTCCGCAGCACACCCGACACGGCCACGAGGTCGTCCCGCGCGCCGTGCACGGCAAAATGGTTCGGAGTTTCGACGAGCGGCAGCCCGGTCCGTTCAGCCAATCGGGCGGCGACCGCAGCGCCGAAACCCGCTGGAGCATTGATCCCCGTACCCACCGCGGTGCCACCGATCGGCAGGCGACACACGTCTGCCACCACCGGTTCGAGGCGGTCCAGGTCGGCTTCGATCTGCCCCGCATACCCGGTGAATTCCTGACCGAGCGTGACCGGGGTTGCATCCATCAGATGCGTGCGGCCCGGCTTGACGACCTCGCCGAACGCCTCGGCACGCTCACGCAACACCTCGGCGAGCCGCGCCAACGCCGGACGCAACTCACCGGTGACGGCCAGCGCCACTGCCAGATGCACCGCCGAGGGGAACACGTCGTTCGAAGACTGCGACGCGTTCACGTGGTCGTTCGGGTGGACCGACCCGGGACCGCCGAGGCGCTCCGAGGCGAGCGTCGCGATCACCTCGTTGGTGTTCATGTTCGACGACGTGCCCGAACCGGTCTGGTACACGTCGACGGGAAACTCCGCGTCCCAGGTGCCCGCTGCGACCTCATCGGCTGCCGCAGCGACGACCTCGCCGATCGCGGCATCGACCTTGGGGACCTGCGGGTCGGCCGCGTTGACACGGGCTGCTTCGGCCTTGATCATCCCGAGCGCGTGCACGATCCGAGCGTCGATCGTCCGGTGCGACACCGGGAAGTTCTCGACGGCACGTTGGGTCTGGGCGGCCCACTTCGCCGCGCTGGGAACCCGCACCTCGCCCATCGAGTCGTGTTCGATCCGGAAGTCGCCGTCGGCGTGGTGCGTTTCGCTCATGACGGTCAGATTAGAGGTGGCGCTCGCCGCCGATCACTTCGGATCGGCCACCTCGGGATCGGGCGCGTGCGGACCGGCCGCCTCGCCTTCGGGCGTCATCGTCGCGAGGCGCGCCGCCACGGCATCGCTCAGCGACGTGTCGACGTGACCGGCCGCGACGACACCGCCGTCCTCGGGGGCGCCGAGCACGCCCTGCAGTTCGGCGACCACGCGCTCCTGACCAGCCGCGTCGTTGGGCAGGCATCCGTAACCCCGCCGAGTTTTGACGACGTCGTCAGAACCCTCGGGCCGGTACGTGATGATGAGGGGTCGCCCCGACCATTGCAACGTACCCCGGATCGACCGGTCGGCCTCGACCGACACGATCCGGTCACGATCGACCCGGAAATCGCCGTACTTCGTCGCAACGTGCACCTGGGTCTCGGACAACTCGAGTCGGCACCGCATGCCGAGCAGGTACCAGCCGAACAAGATGACCGTGAGGACGCCGTCGACGATGAAGAACTGCGGTGGTGGAATCGGATCGAGTGTGCGACCGATCGTGAAACCGGTGATCCCGAGAATCGCGATCAGACCGGCGCCTCCGATGGACACCAACCGGTACATGGCATTTCGGTAGGTGATGGACGGTTCGGGCTCTGCCGGGTCGTCGCCGGCCGGGTCATCGCCGACCCCTTCATCGGATCGTCCGCCTTCGGGCGCAGCATCGTCCCGCGCGCTCGGCTCCACCGACGCTTCGACGCTGTCGGCAGAGGCGTCGTCAACCGCGTCGTCGACCGCTGCGTCGTCGCCCGGCACTTCGTCCGGTTCGTCGCCGGCCCTACGCTTCGAGAACATCGCCTCAGAACCTTCCCTGAGGATCGGATCGCACGCCGAGGGCTTCGGCCAGACCGACCAACTCGGACACATCCACGTCCTCGTCGTGCGCGGATGGGCGCAGCGGGGGCTGCCAGCCCGCTTCGGGATCGAACCTTCGGATCACCTTGGCGGGCGAACCGGCGACGACACTGTGGTCGGGTACGACACCTCGCACGATCGAACCCGCGGCGACCACGACGTTGCGCCCGATGTCGGCCCCGGGCAACACGACCACGTTGGTCCCCAACCACGAACCGGCGCCGACCCGAACCGGATCGTTCGTCGGCCACTGGAGTCCGATCGGCACATCAGGGTCACGATAGGTGTGGTTCTGGTCGGTGATGTACACGTTCGGACCGGTGTAGACGTCGTCTTCGATGACGACCCGTTCGTGTGCGACGACGTGCCCACCGCGCCCCAACAGCACACGGTCGCCGATGCTGATGACGCAACGGTCGTCCCCACCCTGGTCGGGTCCGAACCCGACCGACAGGGTGGTGAACGCGCCGATCATGGTGCCGGTCCCGATCTCGATACGTGACTCTCCGTAGATGGTCGCCCACGGGTACGAGATGCAACTGGCCGGACCGAAGGACCGGAAACGTCGCCCCCGCTCACAATCGGGTCCGATCGCCGCCGCGGTCCGCACCTTGTCGGTCACACGATGGATCGCATCGGCGACCATGATCCGTGCTCGCGCCCGCACCTCGTTCGACCGTGCCACGGCGGTCAACGGTAGCCGACCCCACGCGATGTCACCGTCGTCCGCGACACTGGACGGGTGGCCGAACGATCCGTGGACCCCAGCGTCATCGCGCTCACCGACTCGGTGATCGGCGAGAACTACGACGCGGGGTCGATCGCCCGTGGCCTCGGCTACTTCGAGGACGACCGGGTCCAGTTGATCCGCAGCGCCGAGGGGTTCCTGGCATCGGTCGTCGTCGGGTCCGGTCGATCCACCTACGTCGTACGGGTGCGTTGGCGAACCACCGCGGCCGGGATCGTCATCGACGACACGTGCTCGTGTCCCTTGGGAGGGTTCTGCAAGCACGCCGTCGCAACCATTCTCACCGCGCGTGCCGACGCCGTGTCCGAGATCGCCGACCGCGACGGAGGTGGTCCGTCGTGGCGGTCGGTGCTCGGCGGCATCGCAGACGACGATGCCCGATCGGACGATCCCAGCCCGCTCGCCCTGCAGTTCAGCGTTTCGACTCCCCGACGCACCCACCGATCACCTGACGCCGAAGCGGACCTCGCCATTCGGCCGATGGGTCGCGGCAAGCGTGGCCAGTGGGTCAAGACGGGCGCATCGTGGCGTGATCTGTACTACGAACGACCCGGGATGGGTCTCGACCCGGCTCAGGTCGCCGCGCTCCGAGGGCTCTGGAACGCCTCACCCCGCCATTCGTACTACCCCGACACCGGCCCGATCGCGCTCGGCAGCTTCGGCCCGGAGTTGTGGTTGCACCTGCGCAACGCCGCAGACGTCGGCGTCTCCTTCGTGAGTGACCAGGCGGACGCACCCGTGCGGATGCAGGCCGAGCACGCGTACGTCGAGGTCGACCTGACGACCGTCGACGACGCCACGGTCGCCCTCGCGACCCGCCTCGTCGTCGGACACGACGCGCCCATCGACGATGGCAAGCTCGGCCTGCTCGGCCCACGCCCGCACGGGCTGTTCATCGCCTGTCCGGACGGGTCGATCGACCTGTACCGCCTCGAGTCACCACTGGATCCGGCGATCCGACGGTTGCTGAACGGCCCGGCGTTGCGCATCCCGGTCGGAGAACTCGACGAACTGCTCGAGACGTACCAGCCGATCCTCGCCCGTCACGCACGCGTCGGGTCCTCGGATGCGTCGGTTACGATCACGACCCGTCGCTTCGACGGCCTGAGCTTGTTGATCACCCGCCACACGGTCGAGGTCGCGTCCACCTCATGGGCCGCTCGTTACGTCCGGGGTGACACGACCACGTACGTCGGCCTCGACGAACCGGGTGGCCCAGGGCGCGACCGATCCGCAGAGTACGAGGCGGCGAAGGCCCTCGACGTGCCCACGGACATCGCCTCGTTGCTCGTCGACATCTCGGGCATGCCCCGGCCGGTCACCGCTCGGGGCGTCGAAGCCGTCCGGTTGCTGACCGAAGCGGTCCCGTGGCTCGAAGCGAACACGTCGGTCGAGGTCCGAGTCGAATCGATCACCGGCACGTCGCTGCCCGAACTGCGCGAAGCGACCGCCGACCCACTCGTCGAACTCGACGTCACCGACGCACCCATCGATTCGGATCGCAACGACTGGTTCGACCTCGGTGTGACCGTGACCGTGGAAGGCGAACAGGTCCCCTTCGCCTCGCTTTTCACCGCGCTCAGTCTCGGTGAACCCGTGATCGTGCTCGCGTCGGGGACCTGGCTGCGGATCGACCGGGGCGAATTCGATCGCTTACGGGCGCTCATCGAGGAGGCCCGGGGCCTGGTCGACGCCGACCCCGACGCCGACGCCGACGACGGCACGATCCGGATCAACCGTTTCCAGATCTCGTGGTTCGAGGAACTCGCCGCGCT
>JAFDWI010000025.1 GCA_018268545.1 Actinomycetota bacterium | reverse complement strand
GGGTGTGTTTCAGGAAGCCTCGATAATCGGCCATGTTTCGCTCCTTCAGCCCGCAGCCGCGGCCATGATGGCCTCGTCGATGTCGGACCCGTCCTCTTCGGCCTGTGCGATCGCTCGAAGCACCCGCTTGTAGTCCCTCGGCATCACCTTGACGAACTGGTCCGCCGTCCATTCCCAGTCGGCCAACAGCCGCTCGGCGACCTCGGACCCGGTCAGCTCCCGATGCCGGAAGATCGTCGACGCGAGCCAGGTCCGGTCGAGGTCGTCCAATGCTTCCAGATCGACCATCTCAGGGTTCACGCGCCGCTCGAAAACACCTTCGGGATCCCACACGAACGCTATGCCGCCGGACATGCCCGCAGCGAAGTTCCGACCCGTCGGCCCCAGGATCACGGCCCGCCCCCCGGTCATGTACTCACAACCGTGATCGCCGACTCCTTCGACCACTGCCGTCGCGCCCGAGTTCCGCACGCAGAACCGCTCACCGACCTTGCCCCGCAGGAAGATCTCACCTGCGGTCGCACCGTACGCGATGACGTTCCCGGCGATGATGTTGTCCTCGGCCACGAAGTCGGGGTGCGAGTCGAGTGGCGGCCGGACGATGATCTGCCCGCCGGAGAGTCCCTTGCCCAGGTAGTCGTTCGCGTCACCGTCGAGGCGCAGCGTGATCCCGCGGGGCAGGAATGCCCCGAGGCTCTGGCCGGCCGACCCCGTCAATGTGATGTCGATCGTGTCATCGGGCAGTCCTTCGCCGCGGTAACGCTTGGTCAGCTCATGTCCGAGCATGGTCCCGACGGTCCGGTTGACGTTCGTGACCGGGTACGCCAGCTCGACGTGCTCACCCCGTTCCAGTGCCGGCGCCGCATCGGCGATGATCCGGTTGTCGAGGGCACGATCGAGTCCGTGGTCCTGGCCGCGAACGGCGAGACGGGCAGCACCCGGGGCGAGTTCGGGCACGTGCAGGATCGGAGAAAGGTCCAACCCTTCGGTCTTGTAATGCTCGATCGCCTTGGTGACGTCGAGCGCTTCCGCATGACCGACCGCTTCGGCGATCGATCGGAAACCCAGTTGCGCGAGCAGCTCACGCACCTCGGTCGCGATGTACTCGAAGAACGTCTCGACGAATTCGGGTGCGCCGTTGAAGCGTTCACGCAGGATCGGGTCCTGCGTCGCGATGCCGACCGGACAGGTGTTCAGGTGGCAGACCCGCATCATGATGCACCCGGACACGACGAGCGGCGCGGTGGCGAACCCGAACTCCTCGGCACCCAGCAGCGCGGCGACCACCACGTCCCGGCCGGTCTTGAGCTGTCCGTCGACCTGCACGACGATCCGATCCCGCAGGTCGTTCGCGAGCAACGTCTGCTGGGTCTCGGCCAAACCGAGTTCCCAGGGGCCACCGGCGTGCTTGAGCGACGTGAGTGGCGCGGCGCCCGTCCCACCGTCGTGCCCGGAGATCAGCACGACGTCGGAGTGGGCTTTGGACACACCCGCTGCGACCGTCCCGACCCCTACCTCGGCGACGAGCTTGACGTGGATCCGTGCGCCGGGGTTCGCGTTCTTCAGGTCGTGGATCAGCTGCGCGAGATCCTCGATCGAGTAGATGTCGTGGTGCGGTGGCGGCGAGATCAGCCCGACACCGGGGGTCGAGTGGCGCACCTCGGCGATCCACGGGTACACCTTGTGTCCGGGTAGCTGGCCGCCTTCGCCGGGTTTCGCACCCTGGGCCATCTTGATCTGGATGTCGTCGGCGTTCGTCAGGTACTCGGCGGTGACACCGAAGCGACCGGAGGCGACCTGCTTGATCGAACTGCGGCGCACCGGGTCGTACAGGCGATCGGGGTCTTCGCCGCCTTCGCCGGTGTTGGACTTGCCGCCGATCCGGTTCATCGCGATCGCGAGTGTCTCGTGGGCTTCGGACGAGATCGACCCGTAGCTCATCGCGCCGGTCGCGAACCGCTTCATGATCTCTTCGATCGGTTCGACCTCGTCGATGGGGACGGGCGCGCGGTCGGACGCGAACGTGAACAGCCCGCGCAACGTCGCGAGGCGTCCGGCCTGGTCGTCGACGGCCTTGGTGTACTGCTCGAAGATGTCGAAGCGACGTGTCCGGGTCGCGTGTTGCAGCTTGAACACCGTCTCGGGGTTGAACAGGTGCACTTCGCCTTCACGACGCCACTGGTATTCGCCGCCGCCCTCGAGCTCGCGGTGTGACCGTTCGGTGGGCCGTTCGAGGTAAGCGCGGTGGTGTCGTTCGGCGACTTCCCGGGCGATCTCGTCCAGTCCGATCCCGCCGAGCTTCGACGTCGTACCGGCGAAGTATTCGTCCACGAGGTCCTGGGAGAGGCCGAGGGCCTCGAACACCTGCGCGCCGGTGTACGACGCAACGGTCGAGATGCCCATCTTGGACATGACCTTGAGCACGCCCTTCGAGGCGGCCTTGAGGTAGTTGGCGATCGCCGTGTCCGCGCCGACCCCTTCGAGCAGGCCACGATTCGCGAGATCCTCGATCGTCTCGAACGCCAGATACGGGTTGATCGCCGAGGCGCCGTACCCGACGAGCAGCGCCATGTGATGCACCTCGCGGGCATCGCCGGCCTCGACGATGATCCCGGCGCTCGAGCGCAGACTTTCGCGCACGAGGTGGTGGTGGACGGCCGACGTCGCGAGCAACGAGGGAATCGGGGCCGAATCGACGTCGGAGTTGCGGTCCGACAGCACGATGATCCGGGCGCCGTCGCGCACGGCCGTGGCGGCCGCCGCGCAGAGCTCGTCGAGGCGACGTCGCAGGGCGGCGCCGCCGCCGGCAACTTCGTACAGGATCGACAACTCGACCGACGCGAGATCACCGCGGGTGCCGTCGTCGTCGATGTGGATCAGCTTCGCGAGGTCGTCGTTGTCGATCACCGGATAGTGCAGCACGACCTGTGCGGGGCTCGGCGCCGACGAATCGAGCAGGTTCCCCTCGGCGCCGAGGGTCGCCCGCAACGACGTCACGAGTTGCTCGCGGATCGCGTCGAGCGGCGGGTTGGTGACCTGTGCGAACAGCTGCGCGAAGTAGTCGAACAGCAGCCGCGGCCGTTCCGAGAGCACAGCGACCGGCGTGTCGGTGCCCATCGACCCGATCGGTTCGGCACCGGTCGTCGCCATCGGCGTCAGGATCCACTTGAGTTCTTCGGTGGTGTAGCCGAAGGTCCGCTGTCTGCGCACGACGGATGCGTGAGGCCAGCGCGTGTGGGGCCGCTCGGGGAGGTCTTCGAGCGGGATGAGGCTGGCACGCACCCAGTCGTCGTAGGGCTGTTCGGCGGCGAGCGCATCCTTGATCTCGTCGTCCGCGATGATCCGTCCCTGCGCGGTGTCCACCAGGAACATCCGTCCGGGGCGCAGGCGGCCCTTGCGGACGACGTGCGCGGGGTCGATCGGCAACGTGCCGACCTCGGAGGCCATGACGACGAGCCCGTCATCGGTCACCCAGTAACGCGACGGGCGCAGCCCGTTGCGATCGAGGACCGCACCGACGACCGTGCCGTCGGTGAACGCGACCGAGGCGGGTCCGTCCCAGGGTTCCATCAACGACGCGTGGTACTCGTAGAACGCCCGGTGCGTTTCGGGCATGTCCTCGTCGTTCTCCCATGCCGCCGGGATCATCATCAGCACGGCGTGGTGCAAGGGGCGCCCCGCCAGGTACAGCAGTTCGAGCACTTCGTCGAAGGTTGCAGAGTCCGAAGCGCCGGGTGTGCAGATCGGCACGATCCGCTTGAGGTCGTCGTCGCCGAAAACCGGTGAGGCGAGGGTGGATTCACGGGCCCGCATCCAGTTCCGGTTTCCCGACACGGTGTTGATCTCGCCGTTGTGCGCCACATAGCGGTACGGGTGCGCGAGCGGCCACGACGGGAACGTGTTCGTCGAGAAGCGACTGTGGACGAGCCCGATCGACGACACGACCCGCTCGTCGAGCAGGTCCGGGTAGAACTCGTCGAGTTGCGGGGTCGTGAGCATCCCCTTGTAGACGATGGTCCGGGACGACAGCGACGGGAAGTACACGAGCGATGCACCCGCGTCGTCGAGCAATTCGTGCTCGATCCGCTTGCGCACGACGAACACGCGCCGCTCGAGTGCGAGCCCGCTCAACTCGGTGTCGTGCCCGGCCAGGAAGATCTGTGCGAATGCCGGCATCGCCTCTCGAGCGGCCCGGCCCAGCGGGGACGGGTCGACGGGAACGTTGCGCCAACCGAGCACGTCGAGCCCCTCGGCTTCGGCGAGTTCGGTGATGCCACGACGGGCCCGGTCCGCGTCGGACGGATCGACGGGCAGGAATGCGATGCCGGTTGCGTACGCTCCGGCTTCGGGCAGCTCGAAGTCGACGTTCGCCCGACAGAACGCGTCGGGCACCTGGATGAGGATCCCCGCACCGTCGCCGGTGTCGACGTCAGCGCCTGATGCACCACGGTGTTCGAGGTGGC
>JAFDWI010000259.1 GCA_018268545.1 Actinomycetota bacterium | reverse complement strand
GATGACGACACCGGCCGATCGGCCCTACGGGTCCGCCTCGCTCGGTTCGAAGTACCAGGGCCAGCGCGGCCCCACCCCCAGTCGCTACTGGGAGAACTTCACCGGCTGAACATCCCGTCGGGGCTGCTCCCGGGACCGGGAGCGACCCGTGGGTGGGGGTGCTCAGGCGGACGGGTCCGTGGAGTCCGCGTCCGCCTGTGTGCCGGCATCGGGCGCCGCAAGCGCCGGCGCGAGGATTGCCGGGTCGATCCGGCGTTCACCGTTCTCGATCGCGTCCATCACGGTGATCGCGATGTCCGAGACGGTGACGTCGTCGCCCGCCGCGGCACCCTTGACCCCGTCGTCCAGCATGATGTAGCAGAACGGGCACGCGGTCGCGACCCGATCGGCCCCGGTGCCGATGAGCTCTTCGGCGCGATCGTCGTTGATCTTGGTGCCGATGTTCTCCTCCATCCACATGCGTGCCCCGCCGGCGCCACAGCAGCGGGCCATCGTGCCGTTGCGTGGCGCTTCGACGACCTCGATGCCACCCAGTTGGGCGAGCACGTTGCGAGGAGCGCCGTAGATGTCGTTGTGCCGACCCAGGTAACACGAGTCGTGGTAGACGACCCGTTCGTCGAGTTCGGCATTCGACAGGTCGAGGCGACCGTCGGCGACGAGCTGTTCGAGGAGTTGGGAGTGGTGGATCACCTCGTAGTTCCCGCCGAACTGGGGGTACTCGTTGCGCAGCGTGTTGAAGCAGTGCGGGCATTGGGTGATGATCTTGCGAACACCCATGCCGTTGAGGTTCTCGATGTTCTGCATCGCGAGCATCTGGAAGATGTACTCGTTGCCGGAACGTCGTGCGGGGTCGCCGGTGCAGCTCTCGCCGGGACCGAGGATCGCGAAGTCGATCCCGGCGCGGGTCAGCAGCTTGGACATCGCGACCGATACCCGCTTGTTCTTGTCGTCGAAGGAACCCGCGCAACCGACCCAGTACAGATATTCGTGGTCGAACGGGTCGCCGGGGTCGACGACGGCGACGTTGTCGAGGTCGTTCGCCCAGTCGCCCCGCTCACCCTGGTTCATGCCCCAGGGGTTCGCGTTGTTCTCCATGTTGCGGTAGGTGTGGCCGAGTTCGGCGGGGAAGTTCGACTCCATGAGCGACAGGTAGCGCCGCATGTCGAGGATCTTGTCCATGATCTCGATGTTCACCGGGCAGATCTCGTCACACGCCCGGCACGACGTGCACGACCACAGTTCCTCGGCGGTGATCCGCTCGAACAGTGAATCGGCCGACACGGTGATCTCGGGGACCGTACCGATCGGTGGCGACACCTTCGGGGTGCCGGTCGCCGCCATGACCTCGCCGGTCTTGAGCACGATCTCGCGGGGGTCGAGTGGCTTGCCGGTGCCATGAGCGGGGCAGACCGACGTGCACCGGCCGCACATGGTGCACGCGTCGGTGTCGAGGAGTTGCTTCCACGTGAAGTCCTCGACCGTGGACGCCCCGAAGGTCTCGAGCTCGGTCTCCATGAGGTTCGGCATGGGACGCATCGCGCCACGCGGGCGTTCGCGCTCACGCAGGTAGATGTTCAGCGGCGACGTGAACATGTGGCGCAACATCGTCGTGGGGATCAACAACAGGAACGCGACGAACGACGCGACGTGCAGGATCCACATGACCTGGTGCCATCCCGAAGCGTTCGACACGTTCGCGACGAGTCCGGAGAGCGGGTAACCGACGATCGCCCACTTCTCGAACCCGGGTCGGCCCATGATCACGATCTGGAACATCTCGGTGGTGAACCCGGTGACGACGATCGCGAGCATCGTGCCGAGGATGACGGCGTGCTCGGGCTTGGTCTTGATCCGGATCCGGTAGGGCTTCTGGACGTACCGGCGCATGATCGCCCACATCACACCGATGAAGAACGTCGCGCCCGCGATGTCGTGGACGAGTGTGAACCCCTCGTAGACGCCGCCGTGGAGGAACTTCAACCCGTTGGGCAACTGGTGGTCGATCTCGAGGGTGGTCGTGACCGCCAACAGCACGAGGAAGCTGAAGTAGATGAACGAGTGCATGACGCCCGCGGCCGGGTCCCGCAGCAGCGTCTTCATGTACGCGCCACCGCGGAAGTTCTTGAGGCGCGCCATCGCGTTCGACCTGGTCGTGGCCCGGTTGTCGGGTGTGCCGCGCTCCCAGTTGCGGACGCGGTTCGCGAACAGGATCGCGCCGGCGACGAGCACGACGGGGATGATCACGTAGAAGGCGAACACCAGCACGCCCGGGATGCCGTCGAACACCGGGCGGGAGACCGCTTTCTCCTTGTCCCAGTGGGTGATGTGGGGGAGGATCCCCGATGCCACCGTGATCAACGCAACGAGTGCGCCGATCACGATGACGACCTGATGTGGTCGGATTCTGCGGGTCGTCTCGGAGGTCTCGGACATAGCGCTCCGACGCTACCAAGGCCGCACCCGGCGAGTCAGAAGCCGCCGCGTCGCATCACGAAGCGAAGCGGCGAAGCGGCGCGTGCTTCGTGTCAGCCGAACGTCTTGGAATCCAGGTCGCGGACGCGCCCGGCGAGGAACGCCAGCAGCTTGCGCGACAGCCCCGGCGATTCGTCGAGGACGGCGTTGAACCGACGTGTCGACAGCACGAACACGGTCAGCTCGGAGGTGGCGACGACGGTCGCGGTCCGTGGGCCGCGGTCAAGCAGCGACAGCTCGCCGATCGGGTCGCCGGGGCCGAGCGTCGCGACCTTGCGGCCGTTGCGCTTGACGAGCGCCGTTCCCGACAGGATCACGAATGCCTCGCGGCCCATGTCGCCCTGGTCGACGACCAGCGCGCCTTCGGCGAGGTGGACTTCGTCGCCGGCGCGCGCGATCCGGGTCAGTTCACGTTTGGTGCAGGACGAGAACAGCGGAAGGGCACTGAGCTTGTCGGCGTAGTGGTTCGCGGCCATGGCGCCAGAGCCTAACCCGAGCGTCCGACATGATGTGGCGGGATCGGCGGTCGGCGCCGGGTCAGTGGTTCGCCGCCTGGTCGGCCACCGCCTTGGCCGCTGCGGCGACGGCCGCCGCGTCGCCGAGGGCCCGCTGCAGCACGGGCTTGCGTTCGACGGGACGTTGATCGTCGCCGAGTTCATACACGATCGGGACACCCGTGGGGATCTCGACGTCGGTGATCGCTTCGCTCGAGACGTCGTCGAGGTGTTTCACCAACGCCCGGATCGAGTTGCCGTGCGCCACGACGAGCACACAACCATGGACCCCGAGATCCGGCACGATCGCATCGTGGAACCACGGCAGCATCCGGTCGACGACATCCGCGAGGCATTCTGCGGCGGGTACGACCTCGGGGGCGAGGTTCGCGTACCGCTCGTCGGTGTTGGGGTTCGACGGGTTGCCGGGCTCGATCGGTGGAGGCGGCACGTCGTAGCTGCGACGCCAGACCTTGACCTGATCGGCACCGAACCGTGCGGTCGTCTCGGACTTGTTCGCGCCGGTCAGCTCACCGTAGTGCCGTTCGTTCAACCGCCAGTGGCGTCGAACGGGGATCCAGGATCGTCCGGCCGCCGCCAACGCGATCTCCGCGGTGTGGATCGCCCGGGTGAGTAGTGAGGTGTGCAGGATCCCCGGTGCCACGCCGGCCTCGTCGAGCAGGCGTCCGGCTGCAGCGGCCTCGGCTTCGCCCACGGCGGAGAGGTCGGTGTCGTACCACCCGGTGAAGCGGTTCTCGGCGTTCCAGATGCTCTGGCCGTGGCGGAGCAACACGAGGGTCGTCGTCATGGCCGACGACCCTACTTGGCGTGGTGGCCGGTCGTTCCGGCGGCACCGGGGGCGGCCTTCATGCTGACGACCCGTGCGGACCCGCCCATGTATTCGCGGTAGACGAGTTCGGCCCAGCGCAGTAGCACCGCCGGGTCGAGCGACCCGGTGTCGATCGCGACGTCAGCGGTCCCGTCGGGGCGCCAGAACGAACGCGTGACGATGAACGTGACGAAGTCGGGTGAGAAGACCAGCGCCTCGGGTGGCGCACCATGGGTGTCGAGCTGTGATCGTTCGTAGCCGGTGGCGCCCGCGAAGCCGTAGGCCTCGACCAGGGTGTGATGGACCCGTGGGCTGACACGCACCTCGTGTTGCGTGGCGAGCCAGGCGCGCACCTTGGCCGCGTCACGGTCCCGTTGACGTTGTTCGGACCTGGTGAGCAGCGTCGTCTCCCACTCGACGTGTTGCCCCGGGAACGGGGGGAACGCGGCGGAGCTGACCATGGCGTAGACGTTCGGGCCATGTTTCGTGCACGCCCGATGCTTGCCGTACTGGGCGACCACATCGGCCGGCACGCACACGTCGACGCCGTAGGACTCCAGCGCCAACACCAGGGTCGACGTGAGTGCGAGCGACGAGAAGTCGCCGCCGGCGGACACCTCGACCTGGCCGCGGTGCTTCAACAAGGTGACCGACCGGTCGATCATCGGTTGTGCCATCGTGACCGAGTCGTCGGTCGAACCGTTCGTCGTCCCCGGATCGACGTGGGGCACCGCCAGCCCGGCGACGACGGCGACGGCACCGACCCCGGTCATCAGCGACGCGGTGGGGATCCTCGCGGAGTCGAACCAGCGGCTGGGCACGGACCGCACGGCGGCGACCCCGACGGCCAACCAGGCGAACATCATCGTGGGCCACAGTGATCGGAAGTACGAGTTCCAGTAGCCGTAGTCGGTCGGCGCCTT
>JAFDWI010000258.1 GCA_018268545.1 Actinomycetota bacterium | reverse complement strand
GTCGTGGTCTCCTCGGACACGCCCCGGATCCCGGCCACAGCCTTGGTCCAACGATCGCTCGATTCGGTCAGACTCCGGGCGAGCAGCCCGAGCACGACCTGCCACTCCTCGGCGTCATCGTCGGTGGCGGTCGGGACGGCACCCGCTGCCTCGAACTCCGCACCTTTGTGGACCAACAACGTCGCGTCGCCGCCGTCATCGAGGATCAGGCTCGGACCGTCGGCGTCTGGCCACAGCAACGCCTGCTCGGTGCACCACCAGTACTCCTCGAGGGTTTCACCCTTCCACGCGAACACGGGAATCCCCTTCGGGTTCTCGGGCGTTCCCGTCGGGCCGACGGCGATCGCCGCCGCCGCGTGGTCCTGGGTGGAAAAGATGTTGCACGACGCCCACCGGACCTGTGCACCGAGCGCCGCGAGTGTCTCGATGAGCACCGCGGTCTGGATCGTCATGTGCAACGACCCGGTGATCCGCGCGCCGGCCAACGGCTGATCGTCGGCGTATTCGGCGCGCAGGGCCATCAGGCCGGGCATCTCGTGCTCGGCCAATTCGATCTCCTTGCGACCGAACGCGGCAAGTGAAAGGTCGGCGACCTTGAAGTCCGGGTCTCTCATCGGTTTTCCTCGACGATCGGTTGGATCAGGCACGCGTGGAGGCGCGCGCGACGGGCAGCGAGGGCCGGGGTCAACTGACGCCTCTCATCTCAGCCCGTGTGGATGCGGCGCCGTGGCCGCATCGACGGTGGAAGGATAGCCGCGGTGACCGGGCCGGATCCCAACGTCAGTGTGCGATCATGCGGCACCGACGCTGATCAGTCCGAGGTCGTCCAGAAGTCGTCCATGATCGAGACCGTGGAGGGATCCACCCCGGCCAGGTTCGCCAACTCGACCGCGACCCACTGGCCCCGGATCGCCAGGTCCAGGTATGCCGCGACACCCCGTGCCTCGGTCGTGATCGTTGACACGTCGGCAACCACTTCGCGGAACTGGTCTTCGAACCGGTCGAGTTGCCCCGCCGCGAGCGTGCCCTCGACGTCACGAGGCGCCCGCAACAGGACCATCGTGAACACCTGCCGGGTCAGGTCACCCGCCTGGCCGAACATCGAGAACTCCGAGTACGTCATCGACGGGACCCCGTCGGCGAACGCCGGGAGCTTCGCCGACTGGTTGACCGCGGACTTCCACCACTTCGCCGCGAAACCCGGGACCCCGTCGGCACCGTAGACGAGCGGGAGCGTTCGGCCGATCCGGCGCGCCAACGTCGCCGTCTCGGGACGATTCCGCCCGACCGGCGTTGCACCACACTCCAGGGTCACCGAGGCCGCCACCGCGAACGCAGCGCTCACCACCCCACCCGCACCGGGGAACACACCGATCGCTTCGAACACGCCGAGCAGCGGCATCAACACCACGCCGGGCAGAAGGCGCGGGGCCACATCGGACGGATCGAGCGCACAGACCCGGGCGCCGGCCACCACGGCGACGCTTGCAAAATCCGGGTCGGCGGTGATCACCACGACATCGGCACCGGCCGACACCGCCGCATCGAGGACGTGACGGCAACGATCATCGGTCCGGGCCAGGGCCACCACCACCACGACGGTCGTCGGACCGACCCAACCCGGCAGTCGCCCACCACGCACAACGGCGACCGGGATCGCCACCTCGGGAGCCACCATCGCGACCGCGAAGTCCCCGTCGAGGGCGTCGTCACCCGCGGCGCACACCACCACGCCGGTCACCGAATCGCCGGAGGGGAGTCCGAGGCCGCTCAGGTCACGCGCCGCCAGGGCCGCAAGGCGATTCCCGAGCGTGCCGAGGGCACCGCGCAGGTCGCCACGATCGGGAACCGACGCGTCGAATCCGGTCGTCATCGTGTGGGTCGATCAGCCTTCGCCCGTCGAGCGAACGTCGCCCGCGTCGAAACGCTGCTGCAACGTCGCGGCCGAATCGGCGTCGACGTCCACCGCCTCGGTCACCAGCAGCACCGGGATGTCGTCACGGATCTCGTAGCTGCGGTGCAGGCGCGGGTTGTAGAGGAACCCGTCGTCGGGGAAGTACCACAGTGGGCCCTTGTCCTCCGGGCAGACGAGAATGTCGAGCAGTTCGTTGTCGAGTGCCACGTCACGACCTCCGGGTGATCGTCTCAGGCGCCGGTGAACACGGCGCGAACTTCGGCGACGTGGCGAGCGACCTCGTCCGACGTCGGTGCCTCGAGATTGAGGCGGAGCAGGGGCTCGGTGTTCGAAGGACGGAGGTTGAACCACCACTCCCCGCAGTCCACGGTGAGCCCGTCCATACGGTCCTGGGGTCGGCCGTCGTAGTGGCGTGCCACCTTGTCGATCACCGCTGCCGTGTCGTCGACCGTCGTGTTGATCTCGCCCGATGCGGCGTAGCGCTCGAAACGCTTGCGCAACTCCGACAGTGGCGCATCGTGCGCCGAGACGTAGTCGAGCACGTGCATCGCCGCGATGATGCCCGAATCGGCCCGGTAGTTGTCGCGGAAGTAGTAGTGCGCGGAATGTTCGCCGCCGAAGATCGCGCCGGTCTCGGCCATGACGGCCTTGACGAACGAATGCCCGACGCGGGTCCGCACCGGTGTGCCGCCGCCCTCGACGATCAGTTCCGGAACGCTGCGTGAACAGATCAGGTTGTGCAGGATCGTGGCGCCCGGTTCGCGCTCGAGCATCATCGACGCGACGAGCGACGTCGTGGTCGACCCCGACATCGGCTCGCCCTTCTCGTCGACGACGAACACGCGATCGGCGTCACCGTCGAAGGCCAGGCCCAGATCGGCGCCCGTCTCCACGACGCGCCTGCGCAGGTCGGCCTGGTTCTCCGGCTGGATCGGGTCGGCCGGGTGGTTGGGGAACGAGCCGTCGAGTTCGGGATACAGGATCTCGACTGTGACCGGTAACGGGTCGAAGACCGCCGGGACGATCAACCCGCCCATGCCGTTCGCGGTGTCGGCCACGATCTTGAGCGGTTTGATCGCGGCTGGATCACGCAGAAACGACCGGACGTGGCCGGCGAAGTCCTCGAGCAGATCGCGTGACGTGATCGAACCCGCTTCCGACGGTGCGGTCGCCAACTCACGGGCCGCATCGTGGCGGATCCGGTCGAGCCCCGTCGCCTCACCGACCGGCCGGGCACCGGAACGGCAGAACTTGATGCCGTTGTAGCGCGCCGGGTTGTGCGACGCGGTGAACATCGCGCCGGGTGCATCCAGGTGCCCTGCCGCGAAATACAGCAGGTCCGTGGATGCCAACCCGAGGTCGACGACGTTCAGGCCTTGTCGCTGCACGCCACGGGCGAAGGCCGCGGACAACTCGACACCCGACGCCCGCATGTCGCGGGCGATGAGCACGCGCCGGGTTCCGGGGTCGACGTCGGACACGTAGTGCGCGAAGGCGGCACCGATCCGCTCGACCACATCCGCGTCGATCTGGTCGGGATAGGTGCCCCGCACGTCGTAGGCATGGAAGATCGCGTTCAGGTCGGACATGGCGACCACCGACCCTAATCGGCGCCCGATGGTGGCTCCATGTACGGCGGGTGTTCCCCAGGTCCGGCAGCGTCCCAGGGTGGCGCGGCTGCAGCGAGGCGTTCGTCGTTGCGTCGGCGGCGGCGAGCATCAGCCCTGGCGCTCAGATTCGCGTACAGCGGCGATGCGACCGCGACCGCAGGGCGTCGGGCCAACAGGACGAGCGCTGCGAACCCACCGATCAACAACACGATGCCGGTCCAGTCGACCGGTGTCCGGCCGTAGGTGAGCGTCACGTGCTTCGAGGTGGGGATCACGACCATCTGGTTCGGGGTGATCCGGTACGGGCCCTTCGCGCCGTGCACCTGCCAGTTCGGGAAGTACGAGATCTTCACCCGGACCGGGACGCCGATCCGGTCGACGTCGAACGAGATCGAATCGGTCGTCGGGACGATGTCGGACACCGTGGCCTCGGGCAGCGCCGGGGTCGTCACCCGGGGCAACGGGAGCGGCGCCGTCTTGCCCGAGATCTGGGAGACGATGTCGGTGAGCGTGGACCAGTCGTGATCCCAGTAGGAGGTGTCGACGGAAACCCGCTTCCAGTTCGCCGGGCCCTCGAACGCGAACGGCACGTCCCACCGGGTCGGATCCAGGTACCAGGCGACCGAGGGTTGCACCGACGACACCGCCTGGTCGTGGACGTTCCACACCGCCGGTTCGTGGGTGAGCGGCGTGACGAGCTCCGAATCGGCGATCTGGTAGATGTGCCACGGGCCGGAGGTCGCAACACGGGTCAGATCGGCGATCTGGTCGGCCTGGCCGATCGCCGCGGGGCTGTCCGCCAGGTAGTACTTCACGCCGAGCATCTGCAGGTGCTTCACGCCCGCTGCGACGTCGATGCCCGGATAGGGCAGACCGCGCATCGGGTTCGACGGCTTCGCCGACAACTCGGCCGCGTCGATGAAGTGGTACGGGGTCGTCGCGGACGACTCGAAGTAGAGCCCTTCCATCGAACCGATACACGAGTCGGTCCAATAGGGCAGCAGCATCAGCGCCATCGGCGTGCCGTAGTCGCCCTCACGGTCGTTGTCGGCTTCCCACATCGCACGTCCGCAGCCGTGCGCCGGGTCGTTCCCCAGGCGCGCCATCGTCTCGACGAGCGCCCGGTACTCGGCATAGGGGTTCCGGGATCGGGCGGTGGGCGCCGTACGCCCCTGGTAGCCCGTGTAGTTCCACTCGGCCCAACCCGGAGCCGGGTTCTGGTCGGTGGTGTGCCAGAGCGCGAAGCGGTACTCGGCACCCTGCATCGATCCACCGGGCAGGTTGTGCAGCGGTAGGCCGACGAACACGAACCCGGCGAGCGCACCGACCGCGGCGAGGCCGTTGCCGACCAATGCGTTCGGCCGACCCGGGGCACGGGCGAGCAGCGTCGACAGCGCGAAGATCACCCCGTAGGTCCCGAACGCCGCGAGCAGCATCAACGACAGGTAGTAGAAGGGCAGGATCCGCGCGTTCCACAACTGGATCTGCGGCATGAACCGGAACGCGATCGCGGTGGCCACCACGCACCCGATCAACATCTGACCGATCCGGTTCCGGTACGCGAACGCCACGACCGTGCCGACCCCGGCGAGCAGGAAGATCCAGGTCATGCGACTCGGGAACAGGTAGTCCGCATACCCCAGGCCCTGCGGCGGGAGCTGCTCGAAGCCCATGTCGATCGTGAACTTGCGATACCAGTAGAACGGCAGCATCCAGAACGCGGCGAGGCAACCCGCGACCACGCCGACCACGGCGACCAACCGGAGTCGGCCCCACGACGGGCGAACCACCAACAACATCACCGTCGCCAGCAACGCGAAGAAGAACGGCAACAGGTGGCACAGGCCCACCATCGCCAGCAGCCCCGCGGCGAGCGCACGGTGACGTCCGGTGCGCAGCGCGCGAGCGAGCACCCCGAAGTAGACCAACGAGATCGACAGCGCGATCGAGAACGAGTACTCCCCCGCCATCGTCGACAGCATGTTGCCGCCG
>JAFDWI010000257.1 GCA_018268545.1 Actinomycetota bacterium | reverse complement strand
GGCTCGATGCGCAGGGGTTGGTCACCGCGTTGATGGCCGTCGCGGACGGGTTCGACGATCCGGAACCGTTGGAGCTGGAAGGTGAGCGAGCCGGTGCGGTGATCGACGCGCCGCTCGAGCCCTTCGACGACATCACGTTGGTGGTTCCGTCCGCGCCCGTGCACGACCCGTCGACCGAGGAGGCGGAACCTGCGCCGCTCGGACCGATCTCCGAGGAAGGCTCCGACCTGGTCGGACCGACCACGCCGGTGGACGCCGGTTCCGACGTGGGCGAACGTGCCGAGGCGACGGAACCCTCGGGCGGGCCGACGCCTTCGGCGACCACGCGCGGGCGCCGACGCTGGCGGATCGCGTGGGTCTCGCTCGTCGTGGTGCTCCTCGTGGGCGGCGCCGCCGTCGGATTGCTCGTCTGGCGCGCCCATCGCGTGCCCACACACGTCGTTCCATCGGTCGCCGGTCTCGACGCTTCGACGGCCCGGACTCGTCTGGAACATCTCGGGTTCATCGTCGACACGCGCCACATCCGGCGTGACGGGACCCATGCCGGTGAGCTCGTCGGCGTGAGCCCCCCGGCCGGGACACGACTGGCCGAAGGCAAGACCGTGACCCTCGAGGTGTCCGACGGTCAGACACTGGTGACGGTTCCGAACGCATTGATCGGGCTGGGTGAGGACACGGCCCGGTCACGATTGGACGGTCTCGGTCTCGCCATCGGATCGGTGAGCAAACGCTATTCCGAGACGGTCCCCGCAGGTCGGGTGCTCTCGACGGAACCCGCGGCGGGCGCGGAGGTCGAAAAAGGTGGACCGGTCGGTCTCGTCGTGTCGGACGGGCCCGAACCGCGGGTGGTTCCGTCGGTGTCCGGCATGTCGCCGGAGCGCGCCGAAGCGGCGCTTCGTTCGATCGGGTTGGTCCCGGTCGTCGTCGAACGATTCGACACGAAGGTCGACACCGGTGGGCTCATCGGGGTCGAACCCGCCCCGGGTGCGAGCGTGCCTCGTGGTGCGAGCGTGCAGGTGGTCGTCTCCAAGGGCCTGCTGGTCGCCGTCCCGTCGTTGTCGGGCATCACGACCGTGTCGGGAGCGATCTCGGCGCTCCAGAGCGTGGGGCTCGTCGCGAATTCGCTCGAGGGTTCGGGTTCGCTCTCGGGTCGCCCCGTCGCCTTCAACCCACCCGCCGGTCAGTTGGTCGCAAAAGGGTCCCGCGTCGACATCGTCGTGCAGTGACGATGTCGACCGGGCGACCGGTTCAGTCGGTGACGGCCTGGATCGCGGACGCGATCTCGAGGGCGGCCGGATCGGGGGTTCCCTGCATCAGCATCATGAGCTTCGTCATGTCGCCGGTGATCCGGATCTTCCCGCCCATGAACGCCTGCATCGCGGCTTGTTGATCCTGGCCGACGAAGACGGACTTGGCGGTCGCGTAGTCGGTCATGATCGTGGTGGGCGCGCCGTCGATGTGGCCCAGATCGATCTCGGGCTGTGGCCCGGTCGTGTCGAGGTGTGCCTGGATCGTCCCGTCGCCGAAGGGCGCCTCGGAGACGACGAGGTTGATCTGCATCTGCTCGGTCGACGCCGGCGCGCCGTCGGGGTGCGCCGCGTAGATCTCCTTTGCGGCACGCATCCACTCATCGGAAAGAAATGCTGGCACGGTCCGGTTGCCTCCGTTGGGTCGTACGCGACGGCGGACGCGGTCATGGAACGACGGCGACCCTAGCTCTTGTCGACGGCGCTCGCACGGGGGTCCCGGGTCGGCACCGACAGGACCTCCCGTGCGATCTGCTCGTCGGCGGCGAGCGAACAGACCACGAACCTGCCGACGAACGCGGCCAGGCCGTCGATCGACATCGTGGTGCGGCCGCTGCGGTGGAAGTGGCCGTAGTAGCCGACCGCTCCGACCACCCCGAGTGCGAGGAGTTCCGGGTCGTCGTCGCGGATCGCGCCTCGTCGGATCCCGGCCTCGATGAGCTGCCGGGTGTCGTTCGTGTGGATGTCGGTGCCGACCCGCAAGACGTTCGCGAAGGCACGGTTGACGGTCTCGACCTCGAGCAGCGCGAAGAACGGCGCCCGCTCGGCCATGAAACGCAACGACGCCTCGGTGCCCTGGCGGATCTGTTGCAACGGTGTCGCCGTCGGGTCGATCGCCCGGTGCTGGGTCCGGCGCAACTGCTCGCGATGCTCGACGACCAACTCGGTGAACAACGCGGCCTTGTTCTCGAAATACCAGTAGAACAACCCCTTCGCGACACCCGCGCGTTCGACGATGTCGACGACCCGGGTCTCCGCATACCCGTGTTGCGCGAACAACTCTGCGGCACAGCTCAGGAGTTGGGTCTTGCGTTTCTCGCCTTGAACGGTGAGTTGTCGTTGATCGCTCATCGCGCACTCATCTTGACCAAAACCTGACCCGGCGGTCAATGTCGGGGTCGAACGGGTAGGGTTCCGGGCCATGACCGATCCCATCATCCCCGGCGCCGAGCCGTGGTCGTCGCCCGGGGGCGGACCGCACGGCGTACTCGTCCTTCACGGTTTCACGGGCAATCCGCAGTCCATGCGCCCGCTCGCCGAGGCATTCGCCGATGCGGGTTTCGTGGTCGAGTTGCCCTTGTTGCCCGGGCACGGGACCAGCGTGGACGACATGCTCGAGACCGGGTGGGACGACTGGTCAGCGTCCGCGGAGGCGGCGTATCTTCGTTTGGCCGGGCGTGCCGAGAAGATCGTGGTGGCCGGGCTGTCGATGGGCGGCGCGCTCGCCGGCTGGCTCGGAGGTCGGCACGCCGAGGCTGCCGGGTTCGTCTTCATCAACGCGTTGGCGACCGAACCACCCGGGATCCGTGATCTGGTGCAGTCCATGATCGACTCCGGCGAGACCGTGATGGACGCGATCGGTTCGGACATCGCCAAACCCGGTGTCGTCGAGGCGTCCTACCCAGCGACGCCGCTGCGCCCGTTGGCAACCCTGTTCGGAGCCGCTCCGTTGCTCGCCGATGCGCTCGCGTCGATCACCGCGCCCGTGCTGGTGTGCAACTCGCCACAGGATCATGTCGTACCGGTCACCGACAGCGACTTCATCGCCACGACCGTGAACGGCCCGGTCGAACGCCTCACGATGGAGCGCAGCTACCACGTCGCGACGCTCGACTTCGACGCGGAGCTGATCGAGAGGACCGCGGTCGCCGTCGCGAAGCGGGCCACCGGTCAGCCCTGAGTCCCGGGTCGTGGACGACGCCGATGTCCCCGACGTCGGCACCTCGACGACCGGACCCCGTGGGCAGTCCGTGGGTGGACACGGGCATCGACAACCCTCCGACAACGGCGTCCTCGGGCGGCGACCGTTAGGGTTGTCCGACGTGACCGAACCAATCAGCCGAGCCGACGTCGCCCACGTCGCCAGGCTCGCGAACCTGGCGTTGACCGACGACGAACTCGACACCATGACCGGTGAGCTGGCGGCGATCCTCGCCCATGCCGGTGACCTTTCCGCGTTGGACCTCGGTGATGTCGCACCGACGACCAACCCGCTCGCGCTGACCAACGTGTGGCGAGACGACGTCCCCGGACCCACCCTCGACCGCGACGAGGTACTGGCTGCAGCCCCTGCGGCCGAAGAGGACCGGTTCCGTGTTCCGGCGATCCTCGGGGAGGCCCCGTGAGCGACGATGTCGTCGCGCTCTCGGCGCGTTCCATCGCCGAGGCGGTGGCATCCGGGGAACTCGGTGCCGTCGAGGTCGCCGAAGCCCACCTCGAGACCCTCGATTCCGGTGATGCCGGCATCCATGCATTTCTCGAGGTCACGGCCGAGCGAGCATTGGCCGAGGCGGGCGAGGTCGACGCGGCCATCGCCGCCGGCGCATCGCCCGGGAGGCTCGCCGGGGTTCCGATCGGACTCAAGGACAACCTGTGCACCCGCGGTGTACCCACCACGTGCGCATCCAGGATCCTCGAAGGATGGATCCCTCCCTACGACGCAACGGTGGTCACCCGGGTTCGTGAGGCGGGCGCGGTCTCGTTCGGCAAGACCAACATGGACGAGTTCGCGATGGGGTCGTCCACGGAACATTCGGCGTTCGGCCCGACCCGGAACCCGCGCGACACCGCGCGCGTGCCGGGCGGATCCAGTGGTGGGAGCGCCGCCGCGGTCGCCGCGGACCTCGTTCCGCTGTCGCTCGGCAGTGACACGGGTGGTTCGATCCGTCAACCCGCGGCGTTGTGCGGTGTCGTCGGTGTGAAACCGACCTATGGGGCCGTGAGTCGTTACGGGCTGATCGCCTTCGCCTCCAGCCTCGACCAGATCGGACCGTTCGCGCGCGATGTCGGCGACGCGGCGCTGTTGCTCGAGGTCATCGCCGGGCATGATCCACTCGACGCCACATCGATCCCGGATGGAATCCCCGATGTGGTCGACCATCTCGACGACGGTGTCGACGGCCTGCGGGTCGGACTTGTCGCCGGACTGATGGGCGACGGGATCGCACCCGACATCGCCGCGCGGGTACGCGAGGCCGTCGCGGTGTTGGAGCGTGCGGGCGCCACCGTCGAGGAGGTCGTGATGCCGACGTTCGCATCCGCGCTGTCGGCCTATTACCTGATCGCTCCCGCCGAAGCCTCGAGCAACCTCGCGCGGTTCGACGGCGTCCGGTACGGCCTGCGCGTGGATGCGCCGACCACCGCGGAGATGATGGTCGCAACACGTACCGCCGGTTTCGGTCCCGAGGTCAAACGGCGCATCATGCTCGGAACGTACGCGTTGTCGGCCGGCTACTACGACGCGTACTACGGCACCGCGCAGAAGGTCCGGACCGTGATCTGCAACGACTTCGCCGCAGCGTACGAACACCTCGACGTGCTCGTTTCGCCCACGACCCCGACGACCGCGTTCGCCATCGGCGAAGAGATCGACGATCCCATGACCATGTACCTGAACGACATCTGCACGATCCCCTCCAACCTGGCCGGCCATCCCGCGATGTCGGTGCCATTCGGTGTGGACGGCGGGGGCTTGCCGGTCGGCGTGCAGATCATGGCGCCCGCGTTGGGGGAACGGACCATGTTCCGGGTGGCCGCCGTGCTCGAGGCCGCAGCGCAGTCGGAGGTGGCAGCGTGACCGACGACTCGCAGGCCGCACTCGACGGTGGCTACGTCATGGTGATCGGGCTCGAGGTCCACGCCGAGTTGGCAACCCGGACCAAGATGTTCTCGGGCGCGCCCAACGCGTACGGTGCCGAGCCGAACACGAACATCGACCCGACCACCTTGGGGCTCCCCGGCTCGCTTCCGGTGCTCAACAAGCGTGCGGTGGAACTCGCCATCCGCCTGGGCATCGCGCTCGACTGCACGATCCAACCGTCGGTGTTCGCCCGGAAGAACTACTTCTACCCGGACATGCCGAAGGATTTTCAGATTTCGCAGTACGACAGACCGATCGACGTCGACGGCCACCTCCAGTTGCCGTCGGGGAAGCGCATCGGCATCGAACGGGCTCATCTGGAAGAGGACACCGGGAAGTCCACCCATGTGGGGGGAGCGGGCCGGATATCGGGCGCCGACTATTCGCTCGTCGACTACAACCGGGCCGGTGTGCCACTCCTGGAGATCGTCAGCAGACCCGACATCGCCTCGGCCGAGGAGGCCCGCGCGTACGCGGCCGAGTTGCGAGCGATCCTCGTCGCGACCGGCGTGTCCGACGGCAAGATGGAAGAGGGCTCGATGCGTGTCGACGCGAACGTGTCGGTCCATCGCCCCGGCGAACCGCTGGGAATCCGATGCGAAATCAAGAACCTGAACTCGCTGCGCTCACTCGGGCACGCCGTCGACTACGAAGCACGCCGTCAGGTGGCGGCGCTCCTCGCGGGTGAGACCATCCGTCAGGAAACCCGCCTGTGGAACGAGCAGACCCAGACAACGGCGACGATGCGGGCCAAGGAAGATGCGGACGACTACCGGTACTTCACCGAGCCCGACCTCGTGCCGATCGCGCCGGGCGCGGACTGGATCGCCCAGATCCGAGCGTCGATGCCCGTGCTTCCGGCCGAACGTCGAGCGCGGCTGGCCGATGCTGTTGGTGTCGCCGGCGGCGCCGCGGAGTCGATCGCGCTCCTGGTCGAACGAGGCGCGGACGACCTGGCCCTCGCGGTGATCGCCGCGGGCGCGCCGGCGGACCGGGCCCTCGTCTACATCGAGCAGTACCTCGCCGATGTCGATCCGTCGGCGGTCGTCGTGTCCGATCTGGCCGCGCTCGTCTCGATGGAAGCGGGCGGTGAGTTGACGACCACACAGGCGCGCAAGGTGTTGTCGATCATGGTTGATCAAGGTGGGGCCCCGGCGGAGATCGCTGCAGCGAACGGTTTCGAATCGGTTTCGTCGGATTCGCTTGCCGGTACGATCGAAGCGGTGATCGCGGCGAATCCCGACGAATGGACCCGCTACCGCGAAGGCGATGATGCCGTGCGCGGCAAGCTCACCGGGTTTTTCGTGGGCCAGGTCATGCGAGCGACCAAGGGCAATGCCGATGGTGCCGCGGTCACCCGGATGCTCGTCGCACGCGTCGAGAGCTGACGGACCCCTTCGATCTCGGTGCATCCGGTAGTGTGGACGGCCACCGGCGGGAACCGGACCCGGCCCCGCTCGGTCGAACGACATCGAACGAACGAGGAAGTGCGATGAAGCGTCGAAGCATCCCCCGTGCCGTGGCCGTCGTGACGGCCGTGCTGCTCCTGGGCGGTTGTGGCGCTTCGACGAGTGCCGTCGTCAAGGCACTTCCGCCCAAGCCGACCCAGCGTGCGACGACCGTGGCTCCGACGACGACGGAACCGCCGACGACGGAGGCACCGTCGACGGACGCTCCGACCTCGTCCGAAGCATTGCCTCCCGCTTCGACCGACCCGTCGGCGCCGCCGACCAGTGGCGGTTCCGGGTCACTGCCGGCGGAAGCCCAAGGGGCGTTCATGCGCGAGTGTCAATCGGGCGGACAACCCGCGGCGACCTGTGACTGCATCTGGAATGCGATCAAGGGTGACCTCGACATCGACACGTTGTTGAACGCGGGTTCGAGTGGGTCGTTGCCCCCGGATCTCGAGAAGAAGATCATCGACGCGACGATGGGGTGTGTGACGACCTCGAGCAGCTGAGTCGGATCGTGTGACGGATCCCACATACGAGTCGATTGGGTTTCGATACGAGACCGTTCTATATTGGGCGGGTCAACCTCCCTCGAAACCACGGACCGGGCCTGATGCACGAACTCGACGAAGAAGCCGTACACCGCCGCCGCTGGATCGCCCTCGCGGTCCTGTCACTCAGCCTGGTCATCACCGGGATGGACAACACGATCCTGAATGTGGCCATCCCGCATCTCTCGAATGATCTGCACGCCTCGAACAGCCAGTTGCAGTGGATCGTCGACGGGTACGTGATCGTGTTCGCCGGGCTGATCCTCACGATGGGGAGTCTCGGCGACCGGTTCGGGCGCAAAGGGGCGCTGAGCCTGGGACTCGTGGTGTTCTCGGCCGGTCAACTCGGTGCGGCCTGGTCCTCGTCGGCGTCGATGTTGATCGCGTGCCGGATGTTCATGGGCATCGGTGGCGCGCTGATCATGCCCGCGACCTTGTCGTTGCTCACCAACATCTTCCACGACCCCACCGAGCGGGCACGGGCGATCGGCGTCTGGGCCGGTGTCGCCGCCAGCGGCATCGTGTTCGGGCCGATCATCGGCGGCATCCTGCTCGCTCACTTCTGGTGGGGTTCGGTGTTCCTGATCACGATCCCGGTCGCGGCCGTCGCGTTGATCTCGGGCCACTACGTCCTGCCTCGCTCGAAGGATCCGTCCGCGCCGCGCGTCGACCCGGTCGGTGCCGCATTGTCGATCTCGTCGTTGATGGTCCTGTTGTGGGCACTCATCCAGGCACCCACGAACGGTTGGCTGTCGCCGTCGATCCTCGGTGCGTTCGCCGCCGGTCTCGTGTTGGGAGCCCTGTTCGTTTCGTGGGAGCTCCACAGCGACCACCCCATGTTGGACATGCGATTCTTCAGGAACCCGCGGTTCTCCGCGGCGAACGCCGGTATGACCCTCGTGTTCTTCGCGATGATGGGCTCCAGCTTCCTGATCACGCAGCAGTTGCAGTTCGTGATGGGCTACAGCGCGTTGAAGGCCGGGGTCGCGATGACGCCGATCGCGGTGCCGCTGCTGATTCTCGGTCCGGTCTCGGCGCGGATCACCGAGCGTGCCGGCACCAAGATCGTCGTGGGAACCGGCCTGGTGCTCGCCGCGATCGGGCTCGGTTGGATGAGCCGCCTGACGGTCGGCTCGGACTACTGGAATCTGCTCCTCCCGATGCTCGTCCTCGCATCCGGTATGGGGTTGACGATGGCACCGGCAACCGAATCGATCATGGGTGCGATCCCGCGTGAGAAGGCCGGTGTCGGCTCCGCGATGAACGACACGACGCGACAGGTCGGTGGCGCACTCGGCGTCGCCGTGATCGGATCGGTGTTGGCATCGGTGTATCGACCGCACGTCATCGAGAACCTCCACGCGACGGTGCTCGGCAAGGCCGCCCTCGGTCATGGCGCCTTGGCGCACCAGGCGAACGCGGCGATCGGAGCGATCCGGGATCAGCTCGGGGCAGCGTTCGTGATCGCCGACAAGCTCCCCGGTGGTGCTCACGGTCCCCTGGGGGCACCGGTGGTCACCGCGGCCCGTACCGCGTTCGTCGACGGGTTCGCCGGAGCCGTGTTGGTCGGAGCAGCGGTCGCGCTCGTGGGTGCGCTCGTCGTATTCGCTTTCCTCCCGGCACGGGGCGACGAACCGATGATCGCTGCGGTCGGTGCCGAGATCGGTGATCCGGTCGGCGATCCGGTCGGCGACGATGTGCCGGTCGACCCGGACGCGCCCCGTCTCGTGGGCGCCGAGGAGCGCTGAGATGTCCGGCGCGTGTGAACCGGATCGCCGGCGCCAAGGTCGTCCACGCGATCCGGCCGCCGACGCGGCGATCCTTGCCGCGGTCTACGACGTGATCGCCGAGGTCGGCTTCGCCGGTTTCACCGTCGAGGCGGTCGCGGCGCGAGCGGGTGTCGGCAAGGCGACGATCTATCGCCGTTGGCCGAGCCGCGAGGATCTCCTGGTGGCAGCGGCCGAGCAGGTGATGGCGGAGACCGGAGGTGTCGACACCGGTTCGATCCGCAACGACCTCGTAAGTTGGTTCTGGGACAAGTACCGGCGCAAGGATGCATCACCCGCTCCGCGGATCCTCGGACAGGTGCTCGCCGAGGCAAGGTCGAACCCGGAGTTGTCGAACCTGTTGCGCCGTTTCCACACCTCGAGGCGCAAGGCTCTGGCTTCGATGTTGGATCGGGCCGAGGCCCGGGGGGAGATCGGCGATGTGGACGTCGACCTCCTTCTGGACATGGTGAGTGGCACCTTGTTGCAGCGCGCGCTGTTCGAGGACCGTCGTTTCCAGCGTGCCGACATCGAGTCGATCGTCGACGCGGCCCTTCGCGGGGTCGGCGTCGATCCGGGCTTCGCCGGGGAGTGACCGGGTCAGTCCCCGGGTCCTCGGCCTCCGAACCCTCCGAACCCACCCGGGCGGTTCCTGTCTCCTGAACCCGACGCCCCGGTCGACGACGACTGGGTCGCGGAACCGGGAAGCGGCAGGTGGAAGTCGGCGAGGACGACGGACTCGCCGAGACGAAGGCCCGAGGTGACCTGGGTCCACGTCGGGCCGACGGCACCGACGGTGACGGGGACCGCGGCGACCTCGCCCGATCGTACGACCTGCACACTGTGCCGTGAACCGTTGGCCGTCACCGCCGAGGTCGGAACGGCGATCGCGTCCGGTGCCGAATGGATGTGGATCGAGACCGATGCGGTCGACCCCAGAAATCCCGGGTCCGCGGTCGGACTCGTCAAAGCGACGGACACCGGGTACACGGTGGTGCTCTGTCCCGACGACGGGGTCAGGCCGATCGAGACGACCTTGCCCGGATAGGAACGGTTCGAACCGTCGGGTTGCACTGACGCGGTTTGTCCGATCCGGACCGAGGGCAGGTTCGCGACCGGGACGAGCATTGTGACCTCGCTTCCGGCAGGACCGGCGACGGTGACGGTCTCGGTGCTCGACGCGGCGGTCACCGATTCGCCGACCGTGAGCGTGATCGCGACCACGCGGCCCGCCATCGGGCTGACGATCGTTGCCTGCGCGCGCGCCTGTGTGGCCTGGGCCACGGCGGCATTCGCTCCGTCGACCGACTGCTGGCGGGTGATCAGGGTCTGCGCGGCCGACGTGCCGGACCCATCCGTCGTCTGCGATCGCTGACCCGATGCTGCGCCGACCGCCCCGGAACCCGCGGTCGCCGAAGCGGCGCTCGTCTGGGTGGACGACCCTGTCGTGTCGCCGGAGGCGTGTTGCTGTCCCTGCCCGTGAGCGGACGTGCCGGTCATGTCGGCGAGGAGCGCGTCGAATGCCGTCGCCGCCTGTGAGACGGCATGCTGGGCTTCCGACACGGCCTCTTGCGCGGACATCGCCGACTCGAGCGCGCTCTGGCAATCGCTCGGAGCGCCGGTTCCCGGCGTCGTCGTGGTCGTGGTCGGCGTCGAGGGCATGGTCGTCGAGGTGGTCGAGGTGGTGGTGGGATCGGGCGGTCCCGTTCCGTCGGGCCGGCTCGACGAACACGCCTGCTGGACCGATTCGACCGCGTCG
>JAFDWI010000256.1 GCA_018268545.1 Actinomycetota bacterium | reverse complement strand
CGACCACCGAACATTCCACGACGACCACACCGTCGGCGACGACGACCCCGTCCTCGACGACGCATCCCTGACGTCCGCGGTCAGCGGCGCCACGGGTGCGTGGGCCGCTCGATCCGGCCGGTCGTCGACGACCCGCACTCGGCGTGGCGACGGCGACCGCGCAGGCGCTTCACTCGCAGCGTCGGAGAAAGTTCTCGACCAGCGCTGTGCCCGAAGTGGTCAGCACCGATTCGGGGTGGAACTGGACACCCTCGACGTCGAGTTCGCGGTGGCGGATGCCCATGATCACCCCGTCGGTCGACGCGGTCACCTCCAGGGTCGACGGCATCGTGTCGGGGTCGACCACCAGTGAGTGATAGCGGGTCGCGGTGAACGGGTTGGGGAGTCCACGGAAGACCCCCCGGCCGTCATGGTCGATCTCGGACGTCTTGCCGTGCATCAACTCGTCCGCGCGGACCACCGACGCGCCGTAGAACTCGGCGATGCACTCGTGACCGAGGCAGACCCCGAGGATCGGCCGGCGTCCGGCGAACGCCTCGATCACCTCGTTCGACAACCCGGCATCCGCGGGAACCCCCGGCCCGGGGCTGATGAGGATCCCGTCGGGGTCCGACGCGACGAGTTCCTCGACCGTTGCGGCGTCGTTGCGCACGACGTCGGGTTGCGCGCCGAGGCTCCCGAGCTGTTGCACGAGGTTGAACACGAACGAGTCGAAGTTGTCGATCACGAGAATGCGTGCAGCCACGACACGTGAGCGTACCGGCCGCCGGAGCGCACCTAGACTTTCGACATCATGGCGACGAGATCGACCGGAACCAAGGGAAAGAAGTCGACCGGGGGGCGTCCGACTCCGGGCGGTGGCCGGGTAACGCCCAAGGGCGGCGCGCGGCGCGTCGACCGTTCGTCGTCGTCGCCTGAGGGGTCGACCGACTGGGACGCCGAACGACGCCGATTCGCCGGGGCGGCGAAAGGCCATCGGGCGAGCCCGAGGTGGTGGCCGATCCTGCTGTTCGGGCTGTTGGCTGTCGGCATCGCGTTGATCGTGCTCGACTACGCCGGGGTGCTGCCGGGGTCACCGAACAACTGGCTGCTCGTGCCCGCGATCGTCTGCATAGCGGGCGGTCTCGTGGCCGCGATGGCCTATCGGTGATCGTGTCGATCGCGTGAACGATCGGTTGCACCGGAGTTACACCGATGTGATGATCCTCAAGGTTGTCCACAGGCTGTGGAAATTCGATTTCCGGTGTGGGCCGCCCCGGGCGCGGCGTCAGATGTCCGGTGAACCGAGCAGTTCCATCTCTTCCATGCAGTGCCGGGGCGCCTCGGGGACCTCGTCGTTGGCGAGCGTCATCCGGAGCTCGGTTCCACACACCGCGCAGCGGTAGACGAGCTTGACCTTGCGGAGCTCGCCGGGCGGTGGCGGTTCGGGCGGCGGTGTCGAGAGCATTCGGAGGATCGCAAGCCCGACCCGGAACATCGCATAGGCGACGACGATCGCGATCACGATCTTGAGGGCGAACCACACGTCGTCATCGTAGGGTCCGCCGCGGTTCGCACCGGACCCCGGACGCGCGACGGCCGGGGTCCCGGGCCGCTCGAGCGACCTCGGAACCCCGGCCGTCGAGGTCGATCAGTCGAGCCGTTCGATGATGGTGGCGTTCGCCATGCCGCCACCCTCGCACATCGTCTGGAGCCCGTAACGGCCACCGGTGCGCTCGAGTTCGTTCAGCAGGGTCGCCATCAACTTGGTGCCCGAACATCCCAGGGGGTGGCCCAGGGCGATCGCGCCACCGTTCACGTTGATCTTCTCCCACGGCACGTCGAATTCCTTCTGCCAGGCGGCAACGACCGACGCGAACGCCTCGTTGACCTCGAACAGGTCGATGTCGGACGCCGACAGACCGGACTTCTCCAGCGCCTTGGCGGTCGCGGGGATGGGGCCGGTCAACATCGAGATCGGGTCGACCCCGGCGAGCGCGAACGTGTGGAAACGGGCCCGGGCCTTCAGGCCGAGTTCCTTTGCCTTGGCGTCGCTCATGATCAACATGGCCGACGCGCCGTCGGTGATCTGCGAGGAGTTCCCCGCGGTGACCTTGCCGATCTCGGGCAGGAACGCGGGCTTCAACTTGGCGAGCCCTTCCATCGACGAGTCGCGGATCCCTTCATCGGAGGTGACGATCTCGTCCGATTCGATGAGCTGACCGGTCTCTTTGTCGCGGGGCATCGCCTTGACCGCGATGATCTCGTTGTCGAATCGGCCTTCGTCGCGGGCACGAGCGGCGTTGGTCTGGCTGCGCAACGACAGTTCGTCGAGGTCCTGCCGGGTGAGCCCCCACTTGTCGGCGATGATCTCTGCACCGATTCCCTGCCCCTGCATTCCCTTGCGGCCGTAGTGTTCGACCTCGGCGTATCGGGCCATGGCCTGAGGACCGAACGGGAAACTTCCCGGGGTGATCGACGCACCCATCGGCGTGGTCGACATGACCTCCACGCCGGCCGCGATCACCACGTCGTACGCTCCGGCAATCACGCCCTGTGCCGCGAAGTGCGCGGCCTGCTGGGATGAACCGCACTGGCGGTCGAGGGTCGTGCCGGGGATCTCCTCGGGCCAACCGGCGGCCAGCACGGCGTTGCGGCCGACGTTCAGGCCCTGGTTCCCGACCTGCATGACGCAGCCCATGATCACGTCTTCGACGAGTGCGGGGTCGAGGTGGTTGCGCTCGGCAAGCGCCTTGAGGGTCTCGGCCGCAAGGTCGACGGGATGCCAACCCGAGAGTTTGCCGTTCCGTTTGCCCCCTGGCGTGCGGACTGCATCGACGATCACTGCATCGGTCATGGTGTGAAGGTTCCCTTCGGGTGAGTACACGATCTGTGGACGGCGTCGGAAAAACTCGACCCGTGGGTCAGGATTCTGGCTGCGCGGGGTCGCATTCTGCAACCTCGGCGGGCGTCGAGGTCGCCTCGGAGGACTCCTCTGCGGTGTCGGCGTCGCCGTGCGCGGCGCCGTCGCCCTCGGCTGCCGCCGTGTTCGCCTCCGCGGTGTCGTCGCGGGGTTCGCCGTCGTCGGCGTCCGCGCCGGCTTCGCCCTGTTGGGCCTCGAGCCAACCCGGTGGGGCGATCGACCCCGAGTCGACGTCGATCGGGCGGGGCTCGTCGACCCGGCCACGCCAACGCAACACGGCGAGCGCGCACACGCCGATGATGATCGCCGACCACTCGTTCAACCGGAGCCCGCCGATGATGTTCGCGGTGTCGATCCGCAACGACTCGACCCATTCACGGCCCAGGAAGTATCCGGCGATGTACAGGACGAACAGGTCGCCTCGGCGCCGCAGCCCTCGCCGCCCGAGCCCGCTCGCCCAGTGGAAAGCGAAGGCCAACACGACCGCTCCCACGACGAACAACGGAACCTGCGCGCCGAGTCCCAGATGCGTCTGGCGTTGGACGACCAACAGCACGTCCAGTCCGCCGCCGAGCGCGAACAGGCCGTACGCGCCCACGAGCGCGGCGACCGGGAGGTCACGCCCGGTGCCACGGTTGCGGTCGACCGCGAGCAGCACCCCCATCAGCGCCAGGTTCCACAGTGCTTCGTACGCGAACGTCGGCTGGTAGGTCGTCACGCCGATCATGTCGGGGAGTCGGTGGGCCGCGTCGATGTGCAGACCCCAGGGGAGCGTGGTCGGTCGACCGTAGAGCTCCTGGTTGAAGTAGTTGCCGAACCGGCCGATCGCCTGGGCGAGCGGAAAAGCGGGCGCGACCATGTCGAGCAGATCCCGGACCGGCGCGCCCCGGCGGCGCGCGCACAGATAGCCGGCCAACACGCCGCCGAGGATCCCTCCGGGGATCCCCAGCCCGCCGTCCCAGATCTTGAAGATCCCCCAGAAATTGTGGACGTACAGACGGTTGTAGTCGGTTGCGACGTGGTACAGGCGCGCACCGATCAGACCACCCGGCACGCCCCAGTAGGCGAGGTCGATGACCAGGTCGGGGTCATAGCCCCACGATGCCCAGCGCTTGCGTGACAGCCAGACTGCGGCGAGCACACCGCACGCGATCATCAGCCCGTACACGTGGAGCGGGAGGTGGAACTTCGCGATGTGGATGTCCCAGACGTTGTTCGGCGGGCTGGGGATCGACGCAAGCAACGTCATTGCGGCGAGCCTATTGCCTCGAACTGCGAGATCCCCGGTGTCGCCTCGATGCGGACGGCGACCGATCAGAGGTGGCCTACGCTGGGACGGCCGTGAATCCGGCCCACCGAAGACCCGAGGAGCACGACGTGACCGACCCGACCGACACCGTCGCAGCCGCTGCCGCCGACATCGACGCCACCGTCGAGGGCCGAACCGTGGTGACCCTGTTGACCGATGCGGCACGGGATTTCGGATCGCAGGTCGCGTTCCGGACGCTCGGCCCCGACAGCACCGAGATCAGCTACGGCGAGCTCGCCGACCGGGTGGCCCGCTGCGCGGCGGGGTTGCGATCGATCGGCGTCGACAAGGGCGACCGGGTCGTGATGATGATGCGCAACCGGGTCGAGTTCTACGTGCTCGACCTTGCGGTGGTGTGCTGTGGCGCGACGCCGATCTCGATCTACAACTCGTCCTCGGTCGAACAGGTCGTCTACCTGGCCGGCCATTGCCGTGCGACGGTCGCGATCGCCGGAGACGGCGAGTTCCTCGCGACGTTCACCGAGGCCCGACGTGAGCTTCCCGGCCTGGCCGAGCTGGTCGTCGTCGATGCCGACGCGACGACGCCCGACGACGTGCACCGCTACGGCGACCTGGTGGCGTCCGAACCGATCGACTTCGCCGAAGCCGTCGCGCTGGTCGATCCGGGCGATCCGGCGACGGTCATCTACACCTCGGGAACGACCGGCAACCCCAAGGGTGTCGTGTTGACCCATCGCAACGTGTGTTGGACGCTCGAGTCGTTGCGTCGCACGATCGGCATCGACCCGGTGCCGTGGCGGGTCGTGTCGTACCTGCCGATGGCGCACATCGCCGAACGCATGGTGAGCTACTACCAGATGCTCGCGATGGGCTACCAGATCACCCCGCTCGCCGACGTGGGCGGGCTGCCGGCAGCGCTCGCCGAGGTCCGGCCGAACATGATGTTCGGCGTGCCCCGCGTGTACGAGAAGATCCACGCCGGGATCACCTCGAAGCTCGCCGCCGACCCGGCACAGTTCGCTCAGTTCAACGAGGGTGTCGCGGCGGCCGGCCCCATCGCGTTGCGCCGGGCCTGGGGCGAGGCGACCGAAGACGACGAGGCGACCTGGTCGTTCCTCGACGCGGTCGCCTTCGCACCCGTGCGTGCCGCGGTGGGGCTCGACCAGCTCGAGATCGCGGTGACCGGGGCAGCGCCGATGTCGGCGGAGCTGCTGGGATGGTTCCGCAGCATCGGGGTGCCGTTGTCGGAGATCTACGGGATGTCCGAATCGACGGGCCCGATGAACTGGGCGCCGCACCTGATCCGACCCGGAACGGTCGGTCCGGCGATCGTGGGCGAGGAATGCATCCTCGGCGACGACGGCGAAGTGCTGGTCCGTGGCGGGAACGTGTTCGCCGGTTACCTCGACGACCCGGAGAAGACCGCCGAGGCACTCGACGCGGAAGGTTGGCTGCACTCGGGTGACATCGGGGTGTTCGACGACGACGGCTACGTCCGGATCGTCGACCGCAAGAAGGAACTCATCGTCACCGCTGGCGGCAAGAACATCTCGCCCGCGAACCTCGAAGCGGCGATCAAGGACATCCCGCTGGTCGGTCAGGCGTGTGTGGTCGGGGACCGGCGCAAGTTCGTCGCGGCGCTCGTCACCCTCGATCCGGATTTCGCCCCGGTGTGGGCCGCCGAGCACGGCCTGCCCGGCGATCTCGTGTCGTTGGCCGCCGCGCCCGAGGTCAGAGCCGAGATCGAAGCCGGACTCGAACGCGTGATGGAGCCGTTCAACCACGCCGAACAGGTCAAGAAGTTCACGGTGCTCGGTGATGACTGGGAGCCCGATTCGGATGTGCTCACGCCGACCTCGAAGCTCAAGCGCCGAGGCGTGCTCGCACGATACGAACACCAGATCGACGAGATGTACGCGTGACCGCCCGGTGAGCGACCCCGACGCCGCGACCCTCGATGCGTTCATCGGTGTGGTCGCCGAATCACTGGACCGTGACGGGGTGGTCGTGCTCGAACCACTCGACGTGGAACACACCCTCGCGCTGTGGGCGCGCATCGACACGAACTGCTCGACGGACGTCACCGACGGGCTCGCGGCGACCTGTGTGATGCTCGACCCCTGGTACAACAAGGGTGTCGGTGGCGTCCGTGACGACTACATCGCCTACGTGGTCGGCCTGCTCACGGCCGCCGGCCAGGTCGCGCCGCACGTGTACCTGTGGGGTTTTCCCGAGATCATCGCCGGGTTCGTCGACCGGCTACCCGAGGGCCTGACCCTCGAAGCGTGGCTCACCTGGTACTACAAGAATTCGCCGTCGGTGATCCGCGGTTGGCGGAGTGCCCAGATGACCTGCCTGCACCTGCGACGTGCCGACGGGGTGATGCACCCCGAGGCGTTCCTCAACGAAGCGCAACTCGCGAAGCAGGCCGCAGGCAAGCTCCGTTACCTGCCCGGGCCGCCGAGTGTGATCGAGGCCGGACTCCTCGTCGGGTTCATCGGACGCAACGAACAGACCGGCCATCCGTCCCAGAAGCCCCAGAAGGTCTATGACCCCCTGGTCCGCATGGCGACGGTGGCCGGCGAGTTGGTCCTCGATCCCATGTGCGGTTCGGGAACGACCGGAGCGGTCGCCCGGGCCACCGGCAGGCGTGCCGTGCTGGCGGATGTGTCCGACGAGTACGTGGCGATGGTCGAGGAGCGCCTCGGGATCGAGCGGGTCGCCGTGCCCAGGAGCCTGGTGACCTGCTGACAAAACGTGTGGTGACGCTACGCTCGGAGTTCGGAAGCGCCCAGGGAGCAGGGCATGTCGGGAAGGGTCTTCTCCAATGACCGATGAGGATGCAGTCGACGAGGCGCCGCTCGTCCCGGACGCGGTCACCGTCGAGGTGCCCGCCGGCGGTCGGCTGATCGTCATGGCCGATCTTCGGCTGCGCCGGGTCAAGTCCGAGACGGCGGTCGCGCTGTCGAACGAACTCGCTCGGGTGATCGAAGCGGTCAACGGGCCGTGTGTGTTGGTCCTGGCAGGCGACACGTTCGACCTGGCGGCCGACGCGCAACTCGATCCGGGACCCGTCATGGCCACGCACCAGCGGTTCTCCGAGGCGGTCGCGGCGCTCGCCGCGGACCAACAGGGCCGGGTCATCCTGCTTCCGGGAAGCCGCGATGCCTCGCTCGCCTGGCATCGACAGGGGGTCGAAGCGGTCCGGAAACGCCTTGGCGCCGAGGTCGCACTCACCGTCGACACGGAGATTCTCACGGGTGCGGGACTCCGCCGGGTCCGGGTCGAATCAGGCGCCCGGTTCGACCCGCTCGACGCACGGTCGGATCCGCGCAATTCGGCGGTCCGAACGCTCGCCGACCATGCCCGACGGATCGTGGAGAACCTCGGCGAAGCCGGTGACGGATGGCTCGACGGCGTCGAGTTCGTCGCCGATCCGACACGGGCTTCGGCATTCGTGGCCGGTCGCCTTTTCCACCGCAAGCTGATCCGCCGCTTCGGATGGTTGGCCTTGCCGCTGCTCGCCGCGATCCCGGCGCTCGTCGTCGGCATCATCACCCGCCTGTCGGGGCATCGCGCGCTGGCGCGCACCATCGACGCGTGGGCGGCCGGATTGGCGATCGCCGGGGTCGCGATCGTGACGTTGAGCGCGCTGTTGTCGGTGATCTGGTGGTGGATTCTCCGCGACCCGCTGCGAGCCGTGTCGATCCGGGGGATCGCCGGTGTCGACGACGACGTCGAGCCCAACGACGCGGCACGTTCCGCAGCGGGTCGCCTCGTCGAGGAGGGGCTCACCGGTCTGATCACGGGCCACACCGCCGAAGCGGAGTTGAGTGCGCTCGGTCCGGGCTTCTACGCCAATGCCGGCACCTGCGGACCGCTCGCGACGACCCGCGAAGGGCGTTTCGGAGTGCCCGATGTGTGGGTGGTCGAGGATCGATGGTCCTGGATCGAGGTCGAGGCAGGCGCCGATGTCGCTGTTCGTCTGAATCTGGCCCGTCGCCAGCCGCCGACCACGACGTTGACCGAGCGTCTGCTCGGTCGTCGTCAATCCGAGGTGTCCGGTCGCGCCGAGATCGTCGCGGCATGGCCGTCGGGGAACGACTGGCCGGTCCCGGTCCCGATCGACGGGGCGCGCCGCCGCGCACGCCGGATCGGATCACTGGCGATCGCGATCGCCGGGGCAATGAACCTCGCATCGGCGGTGATCCCCCCGTTCCACGACCGGCTCGAAGCGGTTCGTGACTTCGTGCCGCTCGCGATCTCGCAGGCGGCTGCGATGGTGGTGGCGCTGGCGGGTCTGTTGCTGTTGTTGCTCGCCCGTGGGGTGCGTCGGGGCCAACGTCACGCGTGGGTCCTCGCCGAGATCACCTTGGCGGCCAGCTTCGTGCTGCACGTGGTGAAGGGGCTCGACCTCGAAGAGGCGATCATCGCTGCGTCGACGGCGTTGTACCTGCTCGCGAAGCGCCGGCATTTCCGGGTGAAAGCCGACGACCGATCGGTCGGGCGAGGCCTCGTCGTCCTGGTCGGCGGGTTGACGATCGCGATCGTCACGGCGACATTGTCGATCAAGTTGATTCCCGGTCATCGCCACAAGTTCCTGAGCTGGGGCCAGGCCTTCCAGGCATCGGCGGAGCGTCTCGTCGGCATCACCGACATTCGGATCGGTGGCCGGATGGAGCAGTTCATGGGGCCGGTCATGATCGCCATCGCGGTCGGTCTGGTGTTGTACGCCGGGTGGATCATCTTCGGGCCGGTCGTCGGTCGACGTCTGGAAGCGCCCGAACCGGCCGATGCGGAACGTGCGCGGGAGATCATCGAGCGCTCCAACGGCGGGACGCTCGCCTACTTCGCGTTGCGCGACGACAAGCGTTGGTTCTTCTGGGGCAACACGCTCGTCGCGTACGCGGTGTCCCAGGGGGTTGCGTTGGTGTCGCCCGACCCGATCGGGCCGGTCGTGGAACGTCGCCGCGCCTGGTTCGCGTTCCGGCATTTCGCGGACAGCCACGGGTGGCCGATCGCGGTCATGGGCGCCTCGGAGGAGTGGCTGCCGATCTACCGATCTTCGGGCATGCGCGACATGTACGTGGGCGACGAGGCGATCGTCGATGTGCAACGGTTCAGCCTCGACGGGCCGCGTAACAAAGCAGTGCGCCAAGCGGTGAACCGCGTCGCGAACAAGGGCTACACGATCGAGTTCGACGACCCCGCGAAACTCGATCCGGCGCTCGAAGCCGAGCTTCGTGGCCTGATGACCGAGAGTCGCCGCGGCGAGATGGAACGCGGATTCTCGATGACACTGGGTCGGGTGTTCGATCCCCGCGACACCGGACTGCTGCTCGCGGTGTGTCGCAACGGCGAGGGTCGGCCGGTGGCGTTCTGCCAATTTGTTCCTGCGCCGGGGATCGGTGGCTTCTCACTCGATCTGATGCGCCGGTCCGAGTCGGCCGATCACCCGAATGGCCTTACCGATTTTGTGGTCGCGTCGACGATGGGCCACCTCAAAGAACAGGGTTATTCCGGTCTGGCGCTGAACTTTGCGACCATGCGAGCGACGCTGGCAGGCGAGCGTGGCGAGGGAACCCAGCGTCGGTTGGAGCGGTGGATGTACCGCAAGATGGGCGATTCGATGCAGATCGAGTCCCTGTGGCGGTACAACGCGAAGTTCGATCCGGACTGG
>JAFDWI010000255.1 GCA_018268545.1 Actinomycetota bacterium | reverse complement strand
GCCCGCTTGGCCGGTTTCATCGCGGCCCACGCTGGTTGTGCGTCCTTCGCGGCTGCAGCGGCAGCGGCCACATCGGCGGCCGACGCCTGGGGTGCTTCGGCGACGACCTGTTCGGTCGCCGGGTTGATGATCGGATAGGTGCCGTCGGATCCTTCGACGAATTCACCGCCGATCAGTTGACGATAGGGACCTTCACCGACCTTCTGCGGCATGACGCCGACTCCTTTCAGCGCTCACCGGGCCGTTGCCCGCGTGATCAGCATCTCGATCTGTTCTGCACACGCCGTCGAGCGTACGCATCCGAATGTCAGGCCGTTGCACGATGCCGTCGGGGGACCCACCCGGGTTCGATCGAACCCGTCGCCGTGCACGCCGCACGATCCCCGGTCGGCCGACGAGAACAGCTCGGCCGACGCAACGTCCACGAGTTTTGGTTCAGTCCCCGTCGAGGCGCAGGAGCTTGCGCGCGTTGGTGCGCACGATCTTCTCGATGACCTCGTCGGAGAGATGACCCATCTGGGTTTCGGCGACCTTCCGGGTGTTCGGCCACGTCGAGTCCGAATGCGGGTAGTCCGATTCGTAGCAGACCTTGTCGGTGCCGATGACGTCGAGCATCTCCAGACCGTGGGGATCGTCGAAGAACACCGGGTAGATGTGCTTTCGGAACAGGTGGCTCGGCGGTTCGAGCACCTTGTCCTGCACGCCGCCCCACCCACGGTTCTCCTCCCAGACCTTGTCGGCCCGGTCCATCACGTAGGGGATCCAGCCGATCTGGCCTTCGGCGTAGGAGATCTCGAGGCCGGGGAACCGGACGAACACGCCCGACATGATCCAGTCGATCATGGAGAGGCCCGAGTTGACGAACGTCATCGTCGATCCGACGAGCGCCGGGGCGTCCGCCGAGGTCGACGGCATCTTCGACGACGATCCGATGTGCATGTGGATCGCGAAGTTCGCGTCCTGGCACGCCGCGAAGAAGGGGTCCCAGTGGTCGGTGTGCACACTGGGAAGGCCGAGATACGGCGGAATCTCACTGAAACACACGTTGCGCGCGCCCTTGGCCGCGGTGCGCTGGATCTCGGCCGCCGCCAACTGCGGATCCCACAGCGGGATGATCACCAGCGGAACGAGCCGGTCGGGGGCTGCGCCGCACCACTCGTCGATCAGCCAGTCGTTGTAGGCCTGGACACACAGCAGGGCGAGTTCGTGGTCCTTGGCCTCCATGAAGGTCTGACCGCAGAACCGGGGGAAGGTCGGATACATCGCCTGGACCTCGGTCCAGTTCGCGTCCATGTCATCGAGGCGATCCTGCACCCGGTAGGAGCCGGGCCGCATCTCTTCGTAGACGACCCCACGCATCGTCACATCGTCACGGTCGACACCGACCGCCGAGTCGACCCGGACGAGCGGCCGGACCAGATCCTCGTACAACCACCAATCCGCGACCGGACCTTCATCGCCCTCGTCGCCGATGACCGCGGTGAACTTGCCACCGACGAACGAGATCTCCTTGGCCGGGCGACGGACGATCCGTGGGCCGACATCCGCATACTTCGACGGCAGGCGGTCGGACCAGACGTCGGGCGGCTCGACGACGTGGTCGTCGACCGAGATGATTCTTGGAATTTCCGTCATGGCTGCACCCTACCCGGTGACCTGACGGAACGTCAGGTCAAAACTGAAACTTGTTCCAATTTCTGGGGAAGCGATTCCGGAGCGGAGTCTCGACGATCCTCGGCCTCGATCACCGAGGCGCCGGCGGCGGAGACGGTGGTTGGGACGGGGGTGGGGGCGGCTGGGGGCTCGGCGACGGCGCATACGCCGGTTGCGCAGGGCTCTGAGGTGGCATCGCGGTCGGCGGCTGCATCGTCGGCGGTGCGACGGGCGGCTGATACGCGGGTGGCGGCGACCCGTAGGCCGGAGGCTGCGGAGCGTGCGGGTACGCCGGTGGCGGTGACGTCGGCTGGGGGTACGCGGTGGGTGGAGCAGCGGGCATCGGTGCCTGGGATCCGGGCATCGGGGCCTGTGGCCCGACGGTCGGCGGGTACGTCGGCGTCCCGCCTGCCGGGCTTCCCGGCGCGACCGGCGTGGCCTGCCCCGGGACACCCCCGGCGTCCGGTGAGCGATCACCGACCATCGCGAGCGCGCCGAGCAGGGCGACACCACCGCCGACCATCACCAGGATCAGACCCAGCCCGGGTGCGGCGAGTTGGATCCCGGCGACGCCCGCTTCGGTGAGCGCGTCGGGAAGACGCTGTACGAGATCGTAGGTGTCATAGCCGCCGATCCCGATCAGCGCGATACCGGCGATCGCGATGAGCACACGACCCGGGCGGCGAGCAGCGCCACCGAGCACGACGACCGCGACGATCACCGCGAACCCACCGATGCCGGCGATGATCTTGGCATCCATCGAAAGGTTCCACCCACCGATGCTGAACGCGTCCGCCCAGCTCGGTGTGATCTTCAACCAGGGAAGGAACGCCCCGGCGATCGCCGCACCGGCACCCAGAAGCGCGATGAACGCGCCGAATCGCCCACCTCCCTGCGGGCTGGGAGCCGCGGCGTCGGGTCGGGCCGGTGACCCTGATGGTCCGACCGGGGAAGGTGCGGTCGGTTCGGGCGTCGCCGCCCACGGTGCGGCCGGCGCACCCACGGTGGGCGGTGTCGTCGGTGCGGGCATCGGGGCAGGCGTCGCCGGCGACGATGGTTGCGGCGCACCCGACGCCCAGGGCGATGACACCGCGGGCATCGGCCCGTTCGGGGCG
>JAFDWI010000254.1 GCA_018268545.1 Actinomycetota bacterium | reverse complement strand
GGAATCTCGGACCACCGTGTTGCGGCCGATGATCGCGGGTCCTCGCACGACCGAATCGATCACCTGCGCCCCCGCTTCGACGACCACCCTTCCCAGCAGCGTTGACGAATCGTCGACGGCCCCTTCCACCACGGAGTCGAGCGTGTCGAGCACGAGCCGGTTGCCTTCGAGCAGCGGGTCGAGCTTCCCCGTGTCGATCCACCAACCGTCGACCACCTCGTGGCGCACCCGACGCCCGTGGTCGATCAGCCACTGGATCGCGTCGGTGATCTCCAGCTCGCCACGCGGGGAGGGTTCGATCGACGCCACCGCGTCGTGGATCGTCGGATCGAACAGGTACACACCCACGAGCGCAAGGTCCGAAGGAGGAACCTCGGGCTTCTCCACCAGGCGCACGACCTCGCCCTCGGTTCCGATCTCGGCGACACCGAACCGTTCGGGGTCGTCCACACGCGCCAGCAGGATCTGCGCCGCGGCAGCGTCGGACGACTCGCCGAATCCGGGCTGCGCTGATCGGCGCCGATCGGCTTCGAAGGCGTCGACGAACTCGGCGATCCCCTGTCGCAACAGGTTGTCGCCGAGGTACATCACGAACTCGTCGTCGCCCAGGAAATCCCGTGCGATCAACACACAATGGGCGAGCCCGAGTGGCTCGTCCTGGGGAATGTACGTGACCCGGACGCCGAACGCGGAGCCGTCACCGACGGCCGCGATGATCTCGTCACGGGTTCCCCCGACGATGATGCCGATCTCGGTGATGCCCGCTGCGGCCATGTCCTCGATCCCGTAGAAGAGGATCGGCTTGTTCGCGACCGGAACGAGCTGTTTCGCGCTCGTGTGGGTGATCGGGCGAAGACGTGTGCCGGCGCCTCCCGAGAGAATGAGGCCTTTCACGGCCACTCTGTCTAGCAGCCGACGCCGGGCGACCTCGGGCGGAGAACGACAGCGACGGTCCAGCTCACACGGAACGCGCCAGCACCGCCACCGCCGAAACCCCGTCGACGTCGGCGAGATGCTCGGCGGTCTGCTCGTCGACCGGACCCGACGTGGAGACGACCATGAGCGCCCCGGCACCCTGGGGGGACCGACCGACCGCCATGTCGGAGATGTTCACACCGGCGTCACCGAGCAACGTCCCGACCCGGCCGATCACGCCGGGCCGGTCGTCGTTGCGCACCACCAACATGTTGTTCGCCGGCGGGACGTCGATCGCATGGTCGTCCACCATCACGACCCGTGCCTCGCCCTTGAGGCCGCTGAGCGTGCCCGCGATCGCGTGCTTCGGGCCACGCAGGGTGACCAGGTTGATGTAGTCGCGCGCCGACGTCGACGTCGTGTCCCGGACCTCGATCCCGCGGTGGGCCGCGACCTGGGGTGCGTTCACGTAAGACACCGGCTCGTCGCTGGTGGCGCCGAAGTACCCCTTGAGCACCGCGAGGGTGAGGATCCGGGTGTCGTAGTCCGCGATCTGACCTTCGTAGGCGATCTCGAGCGTGTCCGGCGAACCGCCCGCGAGGCTCGCGAACAATGCGCCGAGCTTTTCGGCCAACGGAAGGAACGGACGGACCGTCTCCGACGCGGCCGCGGCGTCCACGTTCACCGCATAGGGGACGAATTCGCCGGCGAGGGCCAACTCGACCATCTCCGCGATCGTGGCGCCCGCTTTGTCCTGGGCCTCCTGGGTGGATGCACCCAGGTGCGGGGTGACGACCACTTCGGGAAGCGCGAACAGCGGCGACTCGGTCGTGGGCTCGGCGGCGAACACGTCGAGTGCGGCGCCGGCGACATGGCCCGATTCGACCGCTGCTGCCAGATCGGCCTCGTTGACGATGCCGCCCCGGGCGACATTGACGATCCGGATGCCGGGCTTGGCCTTCGCGAGCGCGGCAGCATCGATCAGATCGATCGTCTCGGGTGTCTTGGCGACATGCAAGGTCACGAAATCCGATTGGGCGAGCAACGTGTCGAGGTCGACGAGTTCGATGTTGAGTTGGCGTGCCCGATCCGGGGCGACGAACGGGTCGTACGCGATGAGTTTCATACCGAACGCCATCGCACGTTGCGCCACCAACTTGCCGATACGGCCCAGGCCGACCACGCCGAGGGTCTTGTCGGCCAACTCGACCCCTTCCCACTTGGATCGTTCCCAACGACCCTCACGGAGCGCAGCGCTGGCCTGGGGGATGTTGCGGGCCTGGGCGAGCAGCATCGCCATGGTGTGCTCCGCCGCCGACAGGATGTTGGACTGGGGCGCGTTGACGACCATCACCCCGGCGGCGGTCGCCGCTTCGGTGTCGACGTTGTCGAGACCGATTCCCGCTCGTCCCACGACGACGAGGTCGGAACCCGCGGCGATCACCTGAGCGGTCACGGTCGTCGCGGACCGGATGATCAAGGCATGTGCGCCGGGGATGACGTCGAGCAGTTCCTCGGGTGTCAGTCCGGTCCGAACATCGACCTCGTGGCCGGCGGCACGGAGCCGATCGAGTCCGGAGTCGGCGATCTTTTCGGTGACGAGTACGCGTGCCATGGCGCCAATCCTCGCGGTCGACCGCCGTCGGGCGCCAAACGCGGCGCGCCCGTCACGCGCCGAACTCGGTGATCACCTGCGATCCGAACACTCCGAGCACCTCCGCGATCGCCGCCGGGTCGAACGTCATCGGCGGGACGAGGATCCGGTCGACCCCCATCGCCGCCAACGGCTCGACCGCCGCGATCGGGTCGTCCGCCAGATTCGCGGGGGCATGCACGGTGATCTCGATCGTGTCGGGGTCCCGATCGGCCTGCTCGGCGCTCTCCCGCATCATGGCGATGAGAGCGGCCAGGCGATCGTCGTCGCCCTTACCCGGATAGAACCCGTCACCGAAGCGACCCGCGCGTCGGGCCGACACGTCACTGTGCCCACCGACGATGATCGGGACCGCCCCGCGGATCGGCTTGGGTTTCGAGATGCAGTCGGCGAACGAGACGAACGCGCCGTCGAAGCTCGCCTTGTCGTCACGCCAGAGGGCACGCATCGCAGCGATGTACTCCTCGGTGCGCGCTCCCCGCTTCTCGAACGGCACGCCGAGCGCGTCGAACTCCTCGGCGAGCCAGCCGACCCCGACCCCGAGTCGTAGGCGCCCGCCGCTGAGCACGTCCAACGTCGCCGCTTCCTTCGCGAGGATCGCAGGATTTCGCTGGGGCAGGATGACGATGCCCGTCCCCAGGACCAGGTGCTCGGTGTGGGCCGCGACCCACGTGAGCCAGACGAGTGGATCGTCGATGTCGACGTGCTCGGCGCCGGGCATCCTGCCCGTCGACGAATACGGGTACGTCGACTCGTATCCGTCGGGAACGACGACATGCTCGACCGTCCACACCGATTCGAATCCGGCGGCTTCGGCCGCACGACCGAGCGCGACCGATCCATCCGCGGTGGCGAACGGTCCGGCGTTGGCGAGTAGATATCCGAACTTCACGGGGCCCCCTTTGTGATCCGGGACACCGGTCTACCTCACCGCACGTCGCGCTCGGGCCCGGCCGGTGGCCGGTGGGCGTCCCGAGTATCCTGCTTCGGTGCAACTCGAACGCCCGGGAAGTACCGCGTGGATGCACGGCAACGCGCTGAACTCCCTGCGGCTGGTGTTCGCATCCTTCGTCATCCTGAGCCACGCGCCGACCATGTGCGGGATCCCGCCGGGGAACCTCGACTTCATCGGCGGGTTCGCGGTCGACGGGTTCTTCGGGATCTCGGGGTTCCTCGTCGCCGAGAGCCGCAACCGCCAATCGCCGGGTCGGTACGTGTGGTGTCGGTTCCTCCGGATCTTCCCGGCGTTCTGGGTCAGCCTGCTGCTCGTCGCGTTCGTGTTCTCACCGATCGCCGCGCACATCGAACACGAAACGTGGCACCCGGGCGCCGCCCTCTCGTACGTCGCGGGAAATTCCGCGCTCTGGATCCATCACTTCGACATCGCCGACACGCTACGGACCGTGCCGTTCCCGCACGTGTGGAACAGCGGCATGTGGACCTTGTTCTGGCAGTTCGGGTGCTACATCGCCGTCGGCATCCTCCTGACGCCGAAGCTGATCCGTGAACGCCCGCTGTACCCGAGCCTTGTCGTCGCCGTCACCGCAGGTGTCGTCGCCGCGGCCACGGCCGGTTCGGGAATGGACCTGGGCAGCGTGATCTTCCAGATGGCCCGCCTCGTCGCGTTCTTCTTCGCCGGGGTGACGTTGTGGGCGGCCCGCGGCCGGGTGCGGTGGTCGCCGGTCATTGCCGCTGCGGCCGCTGTCGTCATCGGACTGCTCGTCGTGGAGCGACGCTCCCTCTTCCACCTGTGGCCACTTGTCGGGCCGTTCACGTTCGCCTACCTCGTGCTGTGGCTGGGGACGATCCTGCCGGTCCGCGTCGGTTCTCGCCACGACATCTCCTATGGGATCTACATCCTCGCCTTCCCCGTCGGGCAGGTGCTGATCTGTCTCGGTGCCGCACGGTTCGGGATCGCCGGCTTCGCTGCGGTCAACCTGGCTGCGACGATCCCGCTCGCCTGGGCGTCGTGGTTCCTCGTCGAACGGCCGGCCCTCGCCCGCAAGGGCTTCTGGGATCGTGAGGGGTCACGAGGCCGTCGCCGACCTGCCTTCGTGGAACCACGCTCCGTCTCGACCGGCTGATCGACCACGGCACGTCGGCAGCCGGGCCGTCAACGCGACCCGTCCGACCCGTCCAACCCGTCGCCGGGGACCGGGTCGATCGCCTCGCCGAGTTCGAGGCCGAAGGCGTGCGCGAAGAACCAGAGTTCGGCCTCCAGCGCGCGGACGATGTTCTCGGCCCGCCGGAATCCGTGGCCCTCGCCCTCGAAGGTCAACGTGGCGTACGGGATCCCCTTGGCCGCGAGGGCGGCGACGATCGCCTCGGCCTGCGCCGGGGGAACGACCGCGTCGTCGGCTCCCTGGAGCACCCCGACCGGGCAGCTCAGTCGGTCGAGGTGGTGGATCGGCGACCGGTCGCGATACGTGGCGGCCGCCTCCGGCCACGGGCCGACGAGTCGATCGAGATAGCGCGACTCGAACTTGTGGGTGTCACGAGCGAGCACCTCGAGATCGGCGATGCCGTACGCGCTCATCCCGGCGGTGAACGTGTCGGTGAAACACAGCGCAGCGAGCGTGGTGAATCCCCCGGCGCTCCCGCCACGGATCCCGAGGCGGTCGGCGTCGACGATGCCGGAGTCGGCAAGATGACGAGCGACCGCCGCGCAGTCGGTGACATCCGCGATCCCCCACCGTCCGTTCAATGCTTCGCGGTAATCGCGGCCGAACCCTGTCGAACCCCGGTAGTCGACGTCGGCCACACAGAACCCGCGGGATGTCCAGAACTGGACGCTCAGGTTGAGTTGCACTCGCGCCGCCGAGGTCGGCCCACCGTGACCGAGCACGATGAGGGGCGGGAGCCCCTCGGTTGCACCCACCTGCGGGTTGCACGGCTCGTAGATCACCGCGTGGGTGATCGCGCCGTCGTCGGTCGGGACGTCGATCGACGACGGTCGGGCGAACCATCCGGGGCCGAAAGCCGAATCGGTCGCTGCTCCCAGGCGGGTCACGGTCGCCGAGTCACCGGACAACCCGACCCGCCAGACGTCACTGAACTCCTCGGGGCCACCGGCAACCACGAGGGCCGAACCGTCCGGGCCGGTCACGACCTGGGGAATGTGGGTGAACGGCGTGTCGAGCACCCGCGGGGCGCTGCCGTCGCCATCGAAGGTGACCAGTTGGTCGATGCCGTGGGCGCTCATCGAGGCCACGATCCGACCGTCGGGGGTCCAGGCCATCGACCGATTCCCGAAAACCCACATCGCGCCGCCGATCTCGCCGTCGACCGGTGCGATCGCCTCGGGTGTGACGCCCGGAGTCTCGGGATCCCATCGGTACGGGTTCCACCAACCCGTTCGGTCCGAACACACGATCAGCGACCCGTCCGGCGCCCAGTTCGGCTCCACGACCGACTCGCCCGGACCGCCCGCCACGACGGTCTCGACGCCGGTCGCAAGGTCGACGACCACGGACTCGGTCGCGTCCCATGGCATGTCGGGAAGCATCCAACGGATGAACGCGAGGCGTCGGGCATCAGGGCTCAACGAGAGCTGGCCGTAGAAGTCCGCGCCGTTGGCGACGACCACGACCGATCCGGGATCATCCCGTGCCGACCCGTCTGCAGGGAGCGCGACCACATCGTTGTGGACGCCGTCGTCACGGTGACGCTCACGTACGGCGAAGACACGCTCCCCGATCACGTCGATGCACACATCGGCGTAACGGTCCGCGTAGGGCCCGGAGCCGACGGGTCGCGGGGGTGACACCACCGACGGGCTCGGCGTCGATCGACCGGTTCGGGTGAAGACCTTGACGGTGCCGTCGTCGGAGTCGTCGACGAACGCGACCAGGCGACCTCGGACGTCCCATGCCCCGCCGCCGTATTCGTGTACCCGCGACCGTGCCGACGCCCCGGGTGGCAGCGCGTCGACGGGGCCGGATGTCGGATCGAATCGCACCAGCGCGACCCGTCCGCCCTCTGCCGGACGGCTCTCGGACCACCAGATCGACTCGCCGCTGAATCGAACCTCACCGGGCCGGGCCGCACCGGCGGTCACCGCCTCGGCACTGATCGGTGAAGGCCAGACCCGGGTGCGCTTCGACGCCGTCATCGCGCCAGCCTTTCACGTCGGCCGTCACTCCCCGCCCCAAATTCGGACCGCTACCCCCGCCGGGCCCGGTCAACGGTCCGAATTTCGCTGAAGAACGAGTTCAGGCGTTGTTCAACAACTCGGCGATGCGGGTGACGCCTTCGACGAGGTCGTCGTCACCGAGTGCGGTGGACAACCGGGCATACCCGGGCGCCGCGAAGGCTTCGCCGGGCACGATCGCAACCTTGACCTCGTCGAGGATCACCGCTGCGAGATCCAGCGTGGACTCGACCTTGCGACCCGCGATCGTGCGTCCGAGGAACGCCTCGAACGACGGGAACGCGTAGAAGGCGCCCTGTGGGTCGAGCACGGTCACGCCCTCGATCGTGCGCAACAGCTCGACCATCTTCCGGCCACGACGCTCGAACGCGGACCGCATCTCGGCCACGGCGTCGAGCGGCCCCGACACGGCGGCGAGCGCCGCCATCTGGGAGACGTTCGCGACGTTCGAGGTCTGGTGCGACTGCAGGTTCGACGCCGCCTTGATCACGTCGACGGGCCCGACGACCCAACCGACACGCCAGCCCGTCATCGCGTAGGTCTTCGCGACGCCGTTGACGATCACGACCTTGTCACCCAACTCCGGTACCGCAGTCGCGATCGACGTGAACGTGTGATCGCCGTAGGTGAGGTGTTCGTAGATCTCGTCGGTGAGCACCCAGATGTCGTGTTCGGCGGCCCAACGGCCGATCGCGATCACCTCGTCGGGCGAGTACACCATCCCGGTCGGGTTCGACGGCGACACGAACACCAGGACCTTGGTGCGATCGGTGCGCGCCGCCTCGAGCTGGGCAACGGTGACCTTGAACTCGTCTGCGGCCACCGTCGGAAGCTCGACGACGACACCACCCGCGAAGCGGACCGGCTCGGGGTAGGTCGTCCAGTACGGCGCAGGAAGCAGCACCTCGTCACCAGGGTCGATCAACGCGTCGAATGCGTTGGAGATCGCGTGCTTGCCGCCGTTGGTGACCAGTACCTGCTCTGCACCAACCGCGTAGCCCGAGTCCCGAAGGGTCTTCGCGGCGATCGCCTCGCGCAGCTCGGGAATACCCGCGGCCGGTGTGTAGCGGTGGTTCCGGGGGTCGCGGCACGCGGCGACCGCGGCGTCCACAATGTGGTCCGGGGTCGCAAAATCGGGCTCGCCCGCGCCGAACACGATGACCGGTTCACCGGCCGCCTTCAGCGCCTTCGCCTTCGCCGTGATCGCGAGCGTCGCGGACGGCGGAATTGCGGCGGTACGTACAGCGATGCGGTTCTCGGACATGTCGGGTTTCACTCCTCGGGGGTGTCAGGCCATAGTGGCAGACGATGACTCCTGCGCCAGAAGCGAATCCCGTGCCCGACATCACGATCCCCGACGCACTCAAGCCGCGCGACGGACGATTCGGCTGCGGGCCGTCCAAGGTGCGCGCCGAGGCGATCGACGCGCTGGTCGCGGATGCGCCCACGTACCTGGGAACGTCGCACCGCCAGTCGACGGTCAAGTTCATGGTGGCGCGGCTGCGCAACGCGATCGCCGAGTGCTTCTCGCTGCCCGACGGCTACGAGGTGCTGCTCGGCAACGGTGGCACGACCGTGCTCTGGGATGCGTTGTGTTTCGGCATGATCGAGTCGCGGAGCCAACACCTGGTGTTCGGCGAGTTTTCGTCCAAGTTCGCCGAGTGCACCACCAAGGCACCGTTCCTGGGTGAGCCGTCGGTGCAAAGGTCCGATCCGGGAACGGCGGCGACACCTCACACCGAGGACGGCATCGACTTCTACGCGCTCACCCACAACGAAACCTCCACGGGCGTCGCCACCATGATCGCCCGACCCGACGGTATCGACGCGGGCGCACTCGTCGCGGTCGACGCGACCTCGGCCGCGGGTGGCCTACGGGTGGACCTGAACGAATGCGACGCGTACTACTTCGCGCCGCAGAAGTGTCTCGCATCGGACGGTGGCCTGTGGATCGCCGCGTGTTCGCCTGCAGCGATCGAACGGATCGGGCGTATCGAGGCATCCGGCCGCTGGATCCCCACGTCGATCGATCTGGCGACTGCACTCGACAACTCGCGCAAGGACCAGACCTACAACACCCCGGCACTCACCACGATCCATCTGGCGGTCAGCCAACTGGAGTGGATCAACAACAACGGTGGCCTGGAGTTCGCGTCCGGTCGCTGCGATCGTTCCGCCGAGGTTCTCTACGGTTGGGCCGAGGCATCACCGGTTGCAACACCGTTCGTGGCGGACCCCGAGATCCGGAGCCACGTCGTCGCCACGATCGACTTCGACGAAACGATCGACGCGTCGGCGATCTCCAAGGTGCTCCGCGCGAACGGCATCGTCGACACCGAGGCGTACCGCAAACTCGGCCGCAACCAGTTGCGCATCGCGATGTTCCCGGCGATCGACCCCGACGACATCGAAGCGCTCACCCACTGCATCGATCACGTGGTCGCGGCGCTGGGCTGACGGCCGCGCGCCGGACATCGACGCGGATCACAGGGGCCCACCGACGACATCCGCCGAGGCGCGATCGGCCCATCGCGGGTTCGCGACCGCGATCCGAGCCGTCACGGCAGCGCGGATCGCGGCGAGATCGGCCTGGTCCAGCGCACCCCCGGACCGGATCCGCCCGGCCAACTCCGCCTCGTCGACGTCGACGGTGGTCGGAGGGCTCGCCGCCAGTTCGCGCTCGACGACACCGAGCGCGTGCGCGGCGACTCGGGTCGTGAACGCGACACGACCCGAGAGCCCGTCGACGACGTTGTCGGTCAAGTGGCTGCGGACGGCGGCGATGAGCTCGGCTGCCGACGGGCGGCCCTGGTCGACCTTCGGCAGCGACACCCCGGGCGGATGGGGCGGGATGTCCATCAGGTCGAGCACGTCGTGTTCGTTCTCGGCGATCCGCCGACCGATCGTGGCGAGTTCCACCGAGGCGACGCGACCGTCGAGGTGCCGGCCGGCCTGCACCGCGCAGATCAGTCCCCAACGCAGGGTGCCGGCGATCATCCACCAACGCAGGTCGTCTTCGGCGACCTCGACCCCCGATGCCTCGCCGTACGCGGCGAGCAGGTCGGCGACATCACCGATGCCGCCCACCTCTCCGGGGCCGCCGAAGCGCCAGGCGCGCACACACAGCCAACCGAGATCCTCGACCGGATCACCGAGGTGTGCGAGTTCCCAATCGAGGACCGCCCGTAACCCGGTCTCGTCCACGATCAGATTGCCGACACGGAAATCGCCGTGGAGGACGCATCGGCGGGGCCTCACGGGCCGATGCGCATCGAGGTGAACCAGCGCGAGTTCGAACGCCGGCGACACGATCCCGAGGCCGTCGAGGCCGGCGCGGATCATCGAGACCGGATCGACCTCGGCGAGTCCGGGGACCCGGTCGATCGGAATCGTGTGGATCGCGGCCAGTGCGTTCGCCATCTGTCGCACCAACACCGGGCGAACCTGCTCGAATCGTGGCGCACGCACGATCCGCGGTCCGAGCGTCTCCCCGTCGATGTACGCGGTGATCCGACCATCACCCAACGCGGTGCAGCCTGTGGCATCGACGACGACTTCGGGGATCGGCACCCGTGCGGCGGCCGCGGCGGCGAGCAGGCGGTCCTCGTCATCGAAATGCAGGCCGAGGTCGCCGCCACCTCGGTTCCGCTGAAGAACCAGCCGGTGCTTCTCGCCCGCAGCATCACGTGCGGTGAACGACCAGGTCTCGCGCGACGCGCCACCGGTGAGACGAGCCAACCCGTCGATCACCACCGGCCCCATCCGAGCACCGAGCGCTCGTGCCAGGCCACGTTCGAGACCGGCGTCGTCCACGAGCGGGATCCTACGGCGGTGGCTACGGTGACGACGTGCGCATGCGGCTCCTCCCCACCGACGACGTCATGCACGAACCCGAAGACGCCGCCAACTTCAACGAAAGTCGCTACTACAACTTCTTCGAACGTGCCGCGGCACCGGACGCGCCCGGCTTCGGCGGCTGGGTCCGCATGGGCAATCGGGTCAACGAGGGACACGCCGAGCTCTCGGTGTGTCTGTACACACCTGACGGTCGTGTCGGCTTCATCTTCGACCGACCGCCGATCGCCGACAACTTCGCCCACGACGCCGGTGGCCTGACCTTCGAGGTGGTCGAAGCGTTCGTCCGACACCGGATCACCTTCGAGGGCCGAGTGTGCCTGCTTGACGAGCCCCGCGCCATGGCCGATCCTCGTCGTGCATTCGCCGACAATCCGATGGTGGCCTGCTCGATCTCACTCGACCTCCGGGCGGTCGGCCCGGTGTCCGGCGGCGAGCCCGAAGCCGAGCCGGGTGAAGAGGCGATCGAGACCGACCCGGAGCGGATGTTCGCTCGCGGGCACACCGAGCAGCACATGGCCGTCCGCGGCACCGTGCGGATCGGCGCGGAGGTCTTCGAGGTCACCGACGCGCTCGGGATGCGAGACCACTCCTGGGGACCGAGGTACTGGCAGAACATCCACTTCTACCGGTGGCTGACCGTGAACCTCGGACCGGACCTCGGCATCGGTTGCACGATCGCCGGCGACGAAGCCGGTCACCTCGGCGCCCGAGGGTTCGTCTACGACCGGGCCCGTTACGGCGACGATCGGTTCGTCGAGATCCGCGACGCATCGATCGGCTCGGATTACGACGGCGACTGGTTCCCGCTCGCGAACCACCTGCGCGTGGTCACCGACGACCACACGTATGAGATCAGCGGTGACGTCTGGTCGAACATTCCCTTGCGGAATCGTCGCGACGGCCTCGTGACACGCATCACCGAAGGCGCGACGCGCTGGCGCTGTGGGGGCCTCGAGGGTTCGGGGATGTCGGAATACCTCGATCAGATCATCGACGAGACACCGGTCGGCACCCTCGCCGGCTGTTGACCCGCGGGGTGGCCCCCACCGTGGATCGGTTGGCGCCGCGCCCGATCTCGGACGAGCAGGCCACGGGCTCCCGGACCGAACCCGCACCTTCGGGCACAATGGCCCGGTGACCCTCGCCCGAAAGCTGCTGTTCGCGCTCGGGATCGTCACGATCTGTTGGGCGGTGATCCTGGTGACCTGGGGTCCGGCACCGTTCGCGTTCAGCTTCGACGACGCGTACTACTACTTCACGATCGGCCGGAACTGGGCGGGCGGTCACGCCTCGACGTTCGACCTGATCGACCGGACCAACGGCTACCACCCGCTCTGGCAGCTCATCGCCACGGTCCCGTTCGTGTTCGGCCTCGACGGGCTCACGGCCGTGCGATTCCTGCTCGTGGTGCAACTGGTGTTGTGGGCGGGGGCGATGGCCGTGGTCGCAGGTGCCGTCGCGCGTGCGGTCGACGACTGGTCCCGCCTCGGCGACCATCCCGAAGCGAAACGATTCTGTGATCTGGTCGTCGTCACCGCGTTCGTCGTGCTGTGGGTCAATCCGTTCATCTTCAAGATGACCGTGAACGGACTCGAATCCGGTGTCGTCGTGCCGGTTGCCGCGGTACTGCTGGCAACGAGCGTGGGGTTCGGCGGCCGGTTCATGTCGCGGGCGACGTCGAGACAACGTTGGATGACCGGCGGCCTGTTGGCCCTGGCGTTCCTCGCCCGGACCGACGCGGTCATCCTGTGCGCGACGGTCGCCGCGTGGTGCGCCCTC
>JAFDWI010000253.1 GCA_018268545.1 Actinomycetota bacterium | reverse complement strand
CGTGGCACATCGTCGGAACCGACGATCGGCCGGGCGCGTTTCGACCGGGCACTCCCCAAGCGCAACCAGGGTGGTGCCGTCCGGGTTGCATCGCTCGAGCCCGAGCGTGATCCCGAACCGACACCCGAGCCCGAGCCCGAGATCGAAACGGTCGAGGACTCCGTGGACGGCGCGGGCCACGAGGCAACCGAGGTTGCCCGGGCCGATGCCGGGTCGGCGCCCGGCCCGGAGCGACTCGGCTCGTCGGGCCCGGATCATTCGACGTCCGATGACCTCGGCCAGTTGTTCGCGGCCGAAGGGTCGCGTGACTGGCGGAGCGGCGGGACCGATCGGGGTGACCAGGGGCCCCACACCCAGCCCGTCGCGGCCGCACGGTTCGAGGAGGAGAGCGACGAGGCGTTCCTCGCCGAGCTCCGCCGCGCGATGGACGACGACGAACCCCTCGGCCCGCAGTAGCCGATCCGCCGGTCAGTCGCCGATCGGGGCGATCGCCACGGTGATCGGTGTCCCGTCCACGTCCAGCACGTTCCCCGACGGCGTGCCGTCCGCCCAGTCCAACTGAACCGCCAGCGTCTCGCGGGCGATCTCGCCCAGATAGGGATCCAGATCCGCGACGATCGCGTCGGACTCGGGCCACAGGCGGATCGTCACACGATCCGAGATCGCAAGGTCCAGTCGTTTGCGTTCCTCATTGAGCGCCCGGGTCAGTTCTCGGGCGAGACCCTCGGCCCGAAGTTCCGGATCGAGCGTCAGATCGAGCGCAACCGCCCACCCGCCCTCTTCGGCGAGCCCGAAGGACTCGTGGCGGGTGGCACGGAACTCCACGTCTTCGGCGGTGAGGGTCTCGCCGCCGATCTCGATCGTTCCATTGCGTTCGAGCTCGGTGTGCAATGCGTCCCCGTCGCCGGCGCGGAGCAGCCCCGCGATCTCGTTGACGCGCTTGCCCAGACGCGGTCCCAGGCGCGCGAAGTTCGCAGTGGCGGTCCAGGACAGCAGATCCGAGACCGTGTCGACCTGTTCGAGGGTGTGGACGTTGAGTTCGCCGACGATCTGTGAAGCGATCGCCGGGTCGAGCTCGAAACCGGGATGCAGGAGCAGCGCGCGTCGCAGGGGCTGGCGTACCTTCATCGCTGCGTCGGTCCGAGCCGACCGACCCAATGCGACGAGGCGCCGAGCCGCGGCCATCTGTTCGGAGATCCCCGCGTCGAAGCGGCCGGTGACCGTCGGCCAGTCCGACAGGTGGACCGAGTCGGGGGCACCCTCGATCGGCGCGGTGCACCGGGCCCAGATGTCATCAGCGAGGTGGGGGCAGAACGGTGCGAGCAGCTGGGCGGCGACGACGAGGCAGTGATGCAGGGCCGAATAGGCACCGGGATCGGAGTCGTTCCAGAAGCGGGCACGGGACCTGCGCAGGTACCAGTTCGAGAGGTCGTCGACGAACCTCGTGAACGACGCGCTCGCGGCGAGCGCGTCGAATCCGTCCAGGGATCCGGTCACCTCGTCGATGCAACGGTCGAGTTCGGACAGGATCCAGGTGTCCAGCACGTGCGACACCTCGGGTGTCGCGCCCAGCTCCGTCGTCGGTGTCCATCCATCCAGATGGGCATAGGTGGTGAAGAACGACACGCAGTTCCACAGCGTGAGCAGGGTGCGGCGTGTCGATTCGTTGATCCCCTCGGTGAACACCCGCCGCGGCGACCACGGTTGGCCCGCGGAGAAGAAATACCACCGCAGGGCATCCGCGCCGAGCGTGTCGAAGATCTCGTACGGGTCGATGATGTTGCCGCGCGACTTCGACATCTTCTGGCCGTCGGCGTCGACGATGTGGCCGAGACACACGACGTTCCGGTACGGCGTCGAGCCGAGTGCCATGGGGTTGACCGCGAGCAGCGAATAGAACCAACCTCGGGTCTGGTCGATGGCTTCGCAGATGAAGTCCGCCGGATAGGCGGTCGGTGTGGCACCCGCTTCGTCGAACGGGAAATGGCCCTGCGCGGTCGGCATCGAACCCGAATCGAACCACGCGTCGAGCACGGGCGCGATCCGGGACGCGACCTCACCGCACCCGTCGTGGGGGCACGGGAACCGCACGTCGTCGACGGCGGGCCGGTGCAGGTCGAGGTCGTCGAGGTTCGTGGCTGCGAGCTTCGCCAGTTCGGCGACCGAGCCGACACACGTGTCGTGGCCGGCACCGCAACGCCAGATCGGCAACGGGGTGCCCCAGTAGCGGTCGCGTGACAACGCCCAGTCGATGTTGCCTTCCAACCAGCGACCGAAGCGGCCGTGTTTGATGTGGTCGGGGAACCAGTTGACCGTGTCGTTCTGAGCCAGCAGGTCGTCACGGATCGTCGAGGTCCGAGCGAACCACGATGTCGATGCCCAGTAGATCAGTGGCGTGTCACACCGCCAGCAGTGCGGGTAACTGTGGGTGTAGGGGACCTCCGCGATGAGCAGCGACCGCGCGCTGAGCTCAGCGATGATCTCGGGGTCGGTGTCCTTGACGAAACGCCCCGCGAATCGGGCCACGTCGTCGGTGAACGTCGCCTTGTCGTCGACGGGGTTGAGGACGGGAAGTCCTTCGCGAATTGCGACGAGCGCGTCGTCGGCGCCGAAAGCGGGCGCCAGGTGCACGATTCCCGAACCGTCCTCGGTGCTGACGAAGTCGGCTGCGACCACCCGCCATCCGTCACCGCCGGCCGGTTCGGCCAGCTCCGCGAAGGGTCGGTCGTAACGGGTGCCGACGAGGTCCGCTCCGGGCCACGTCGCGATCACCTGGGCGTCGGGGTACCGGCGCAGTCGTGCGGCTTCGGCCATGATCAGGTCGCGACCGGCGGGCACCGAGCCGGTTCCCCCGGCGACGCGCACGTAGTCGATGTCGGCCCCGACGGCTGCCGCGGTGTTCGAGATGAGGGTCCACGGTGTCGTCGTCCACACGACGAGGTCGGCACCGACCGCTGCCTGCGGGCCCGCGACGACCGGAAACCTGACGTACACCGACGATTCGGTGACGTCGCGGTAGCCCTGGGCGACCTCGTGGGAAGAAAGCGCCGTACCGCATCGGCCACAGTAGGGAACAACCCGATGGCCTTCGTAGAGGAGCCCGGAGTCCCAGAGCTGCTTGAGGAGCCACCACACCGATTCGACGTAGGAATTGTCGAGTGTCCAGTAGGCGTTGTCGGTGTCGATCCACACGCCGGACCGGTTCGTGAGTTCGGTCCAGTCGCCGACGTACTGCTCGACCGAGGCGCGGCACTTCTCGTTGAACTCGGCGATCCCGAATGCTTCGATCTCGCGTTTCGTGTGGAGGCCGAGTGCTTTCTCGACCTGGAGTTCCACCGGGAGCCCGTGACAGTCCCAGCCGCCCTTTCGGGGAACCGACCGGCCGCGCATCGTCTGGAATCGCGGGTACAGATCCTTGAAGACACGGGCCCAGACGTGATGGAGACCGGGCCGGCCGTTCGCCGTCGGTGGTCCTTCGTAGAAGATCCAGGGCTCACCATCCGCCCGCGCGGTCCGTACCCGCTCGACGACGTCACGTTCGCTCCACGATTCACGAACGCGCTTCTCGAGTTCGACGAGGTCGAGGTGGGAGTCGACGGGTTCGAACGGCATCCGTTCAACACTAGTGCCGGGTTCCCCGGGGTCCCGAGGGGGTCGCGCCCGGCTGCGCGGCCGGTCCACGTTGTTGCCCGACGCGGACCGCCCGGCCTACCATGGCACACCTTTTGACACCCTCGAGCCGGGAGAGCGAGCGACCGATGGCCACAGAGAAGTCCTCGAAGAAGAAGGTCCCCGCG
>JAFDWI010000252.1 GCA_018268545.1 Actinomycetota bacterium | reverse complement strand
GTCGTTCACCGCCGAACCGACCCCGGCCTTCTCGGGCGGGAGCGAGCCCATGATCGAGTCGGTCGCGGGCGCCATGGCGAGGCCCATGCCGAGCCCGACCACCACGAGGATCCCGGCGATGAGCGAGTAGCCACTGTCCACCGTCGTGAACGCGAACAGGTACAACCCGAGCGCGACGACGGCCAGGCCGGTCGCGACGACGATCTTGGTGCCCAGGTGCGCGACGAGCTTGGCGCTCAAGGGGGCCGCGACCATGAGCGTGGCGGCCACCGGAAGCAGCGCTGCCCCCGACTTGAAAGCCGAGTAGCCGAGCACGAACTGCAGATATTGCGATACGAAGAACACCGACCCGAACATCGCGAAGAACACGAGGGTGACCGCGACGGACGCGGCGCTGAAGCGAGGGTCCGCGAAGAAGCTCAGGTCGAGCAGCGGATCATCGGTGTGCCGTTCCCAGAAGACGAAGGCGGTCAGCAGCACGACGGCGATGGCGAACCCGCCGACGACCATCGGCCTGCCCCAGCCTTGACTCGGTCCTTCGATGATCCCGAAGAGCAGACCGATCAACCCGATCGTCGACATCGCCGTGCCGGCCAGATCGAGCCGCGGTGCTTGCGGGTCGCGGGACTCGGGGACGATGACGAGTGCCGCGATGATCGCGACGCCCACGAGCGGCACGTTGACCAGGAAGATCGACCCCCACCAGAAGTGCACGAGGAGGTAGCCGCCGGCGAGGGGCCCGATTGCGACACCCAGGCCGGACACGCCGGCCCACAACGCGATGGCCTTGGCTCGTTCGGTGGGGTCGCGAAACGTGTTCGTCAGGATCGACAGCGTCGCGGGCATGATGAACGCGGCGCCGAATCCCTGGATGCCGCGGAACACGATCAGTGAGGTCGGGTCGTGCGCGAGCGCGCAGGCGGCCGATCCGGCACCGAAGATGGTCAGACCGATGACGAAGCATTTCTTTCGGCCGAGGCGGTCACCGGTCGACCCGGCGATGAGCAGGAAGCCGGCGAAGACGATCGTGTACGCGTCGACGATCCATTGGAGTTGGGTGGAGGTGGCGTCGAGCTCGCGCACCAGCGAGGGGAGTGCGACGTTCACGATCGTGCCGTCGATCCCGACGACCAGCAGCGCCAGACACAGCACTGCGAGGGTGACCCAGCGGCGACGGTCGCTTGTCGTCTCGTCGCTCGGCACGTCGACGATCGTAACGTCGGCCGAGGTCGAAGTCGGCCGAGGTCGAAGTCGAGGTCGAGGTTGGCGAAGTTGGTCGGTCGGCGCTATCGTCTCCGATGCGGGGTGGAGCAGCCTGGTAGCTCGTCGGGCTCATAACCCGAAGGTCGCAGGTTCAAATCCTGCCCCCGCTACCAACAAAACACCAGGTCAGGCCCCACTTCTCGGAGTGGGGCCTCCTGCGTTCTCGGGCCAGTTGGTCACGGACTGGTCGCGAGAGGTCTGGGCCGGGTGAGGCGGTCTCGCGCCTGCGACCTAATTAGTTCGGTAGCCGCAGTTGAGAGCCTGAGCCAGTTCCGTGGGCGCACCTAGGCAAACCTCGCCGGTTCCAAGCCCCACGGCCACCCAGTTGTGGTCGACGGAACTGGTGCCGAAAAACGCTGTGGCGGTATCCCCGGTACCGTCGATCACCGGAAGAACCGCTCCAATGTCATTGCCCAAGTATGCACAGGTGGGTTCGCCATTCGAGCGCGCTCCAGGTGGGAGCGGGCCGACCATGCTCTCCTTGCTAAAAAGAGCGGTCGTGAGCGCCTCCTGGGTGCACGGAGGGTCGTACCGCGGATCGAACGTGCCCCTGATCGTCGAAGCGTGTGCTCCCGGTTGGCTGGGCGAAGACGTCGTTGGCGGTGGCGCGGTCGTCGGCGCCGTGGTCTCGGCCGTCCCGGCCGTTAGAGGGACATGAGTAGGCGTGGCGGTGGAGGTCGTTGGCAATCGGGTTTCGGATGGATCTCCACGGCCCCTCATGCTCCCATCGACGGCCGAGTGTTCCGTTGTAGACGCGGCTCGACGAAAGTTCTTGGGCGCAGCCGAACTGTTCCGCCCGATCATGAACGCGACGATCGCCGTTGCAGAAAGGATCCCCGCCGCAAGTAGCCACCAGACTTTCACGGTAATCGCATGATCCTTGAGTGCCACTGCCAGGCATCGTACCTCGTCGGAAACATCTCATCCCGAGGGGAAAGGTGCAAGCGCGGCCCGGTGGAGTCGGCCGGCGCGAGCGGATCGCAGCGCTTCGCGGGGCCGCTCCTGTCATCTGACAACCTTCCTTGCGTGTGCGAAGACGGAGCGCCCCGGGGGTCTGCGTCTGCCGTTCGTCTCGATGACGACGCAGCTGGTTGACCGTTCCAGCATCGCGGTCGATCACGCGGGCACGGTGGGTCTTCGGTGTGGACATGACCAGCTCGTTCGCGACCGACACGAGCGCTTGGCGTACGTGGATGCGTGCAGCATCGAGGTCGACGTCTGCCCATCGCAGCCCGAGCACTTCGCCACGACGCATTCCCGTCATCGCCGAGACGTGCCACGCGGCCACGAGACGGTGCTCCCTGACGAGATCGAGGAACGTCCGCAATTCGGCAGGCGTCCAGAACCGCAGCTCGGTTGGCGCCATCGCTCGCGGTCGTGGTGGCTTCGCGCGCTCGGCCACGTTTGAGGCGACCAGGCCCGCGTCTCGGGCGTCGGCGAGCGCTTTGTGCACGATAGTGTGGATGTAGCGCACCGTCTTCGGGCTCAGTCCGCCTTCGCCGTTCTGGCGACCGTGATCGAGCAGGTCCGCGTACAACGTGTTGAGTTGTCCCGGTCCGATCTCGCGTAACTGCCGCCCGCCGATGCGGGGGAGCACATGCTGTCGGGCATTGCGGCTGTAGGACTCGAACGTGCTCGGCTTCACCTGCGTTCGCATAGTCGGAAGCCAACGGTCGATCACCCAGTCGCCGAAAGTCAGCTTCACGGGCTCGGAGTAGGAGCCTTCGTGCAGCTCACCGACGATCTTGGCGCGGGCGACCTCGGCTTCTTTGCGGGTGCGGTAGCTGCCGTGCCACTTCTGGCGCCGCTTGCCGGCGTAGTCCCGTCCGAGATCGACGATCACGTACCACTTCACCGTCTCGTGGCCGCTCTTGTTCGTGTGGGTGCGCTTGTGAATGTGTCCTTGCATGACCGGTCCCCTCACGCTGCCGACTCGGTCGCGCCGAGCCAGTCGAGAAGGGCGGGAACCGGGACGAGCACGCGACGGCCGAGACGGCGGGACGGGATCTCTCCTCGGCGTGCCGCCTCGTACGCGGCAGAGCGCCCAAGGCCGAGCAACCCCGCAACTTCCTCGATGGTGAGGGTCACGCGGGTCTCGATGTTGTCGAGTCCGATGGCCTGGGAGCGAATACGCTCGTTCATGTCGGAACCTCCTTGAGGGTTCTGGCCGGGCCCCGGGGTGTTGACGCACCGCCGGGGCCATCTGGTTGATGGATGCCTACGCTTGTAGGCTACCCTGCACGCGTGACAGTGTCAACACATGTAGGCTCTCGACCGAGATGGGACGGATC
>JAFDWI010000251.1 GCA_018268545.1 Actinomycetota bacterium | reverse complement strand
CTTCGCCGACCATCCCAACTACGGGTTGACCGAGGAGTTCTGTGCCGAGTTCGACCAGGTCGCCTTCGACCCGAGTTACAACACCGAACCGCTCGAGCATTTCGAGCCGCTGCTGCGCGACCTGATGGCGAAGCCCCTCACGAGCATCTACCGCCGAGCCTGAGGGCGCAGCCATCAGCGAAATTCGGACCGTTCCCTGCCACTGGGGCGGTCAACGGTCCGAATTTCGGTGAAAGAGACGGCCGTAGCCGTCGACAACGTCGCGGAGCATGAGCGATCCCGGAGCGATGGGGCGTACCGCCAACAGGGCCAGGTGGGACGAGGCTGTGCCGCACCACGCGGCAAGCGAGCTGTACGACCTTGCGGGCTTCCGTGCGGGGCGCGACGACATCCGACCGTTCGAGCCGACCGACCTGGGACCGGTTGCAGGCCGTGACCTCGTGCACCTGCAGTGTCACCTCGGTACCGACACGCTGTCGTGGGCGCGCCGCGGTGCGAGGGTCGTTGGCGTCGACTTCGCGCCCGCGGCTGTCGAGGTCGCCACCGAACTCGCCGGCGACTGCGGACTGGACGCCGAGTTCGTTTGCGCGGACGTGCACGACGCGCCAGCGGCGTTGGGCGGCCGGGCATTCGACATCGTCTACACCGGCATCGGGGCCTTGAACTGGTTGCCGGACCTCGACGCGTGGGCCGACGTCGTGGCGCGGCTGCTATGCCCTGGTGGCGTGTTGTACCTCGTCGAGATCCACCCGGCCGTGCTCGGCGTTGTCAACGACGGCCGCACACTCAGCCAGGACATCTTCGATGCAGACTACGTGCGACGGGAGGAGGAGGGCGGTACGTACACCGCGCCCGACGCAACGCTCACAAACACGGTCTCGTATGAACGCGTCCACGCGATCAGTGAGGTGCTCAGCGCCGTACTCGACGTCGGGTTGACCATCGAGCTGTTCCACGAGCAGTCGTCCACGAACGTTCCGTGGCCGTGGATGGTCCGTGGTGATGGTGGCCTGTATCGGCTCCCCGAAGGGTGGCCGAAGTACCCGCTCACCTATTCGCTCCGAGCCCGCCGAGCCTGACCGCGCAGCCCCGAGGCGAAATTCGGACGGTTGCCTGCCACTGGGGCGGTGAACGGTCCGAATTTCGCTGGGAGGGCGGGCGGGCGGCTGGGCCGGCGGGGTCAGCGGGAGGGGCGGCGGCGCCGCCAACTCGAAGTGATCGACGGCGGATCGTAACCGGCGTCCGTCGACGACAGATCCGTGCCCGGCGGGACGATCTGGTCGATCCGGTCGAGCACGTCGCCGTCGAGGTGCACATCGGCCGCCGCGAGTTGGCTGTCGAGATGCTCCATGGTGCGCGGCCCGATGATCGGACAGGTCACCGCGGGGTGGGCGAGGACGAAGGCGATCGCGAGCTGGATGAGCGTGAGGCCCGCATCTGCGGCGAGCTCGGTGAGCTGGTCGACGGCGGCGAGCTTCGCCTGGTTCGCCGGAAGGCTCATATCGTAGCGAGCCGGGATGCGCGCCGAGCGCCGCGATACGTTTGCCTTGCCGGTGCCGAACGTTCCGGCGAGCCAACCACCGGCGAGCGGACTCCAGGGGAGCACACCCATGCCGTACTTCTCGGTCACCGGCAGCACATCGCGCTCGACGCCGCGGGCCAGGATCGAATATGGCGGCTGTTCGGTCACGAACCGTTCGCGCATCCGGCGCTCTGCGGTCCACTGCGCCTCGACGATCTGATACGCCGGAAACGTCGACGACCCGAAGTAGCGGATCTTGCCGACGTGCACCAGGTCGCTCAACGCGCCGAGCGTCTCGTCGATGTCGGTGGACGGGTCGGGCCGATGCATCTGGTACAGATCGATGTGGTCGACGCCGAGTCGACGCAACGAGTTCTCGCATTCCTCGATGATCCATCGTCGCGACAAGCCCATCTGGGTCGGCGACTCGCCCATGGGCGCGCAGGCCTTGGTGGCGAGGAACACCCGGTCACGATCGATCTCGGAGAGCGCCTTGCCGACGATCTGCTCGGACTCGCCGTGGGAGTAGACATCCGCGGTGTCGACGATCGTGATGCCCGCATCGAGCGCAGCGTGGATGATCCGGATCGAGTCGGCATGGTCGGAATTGCCCATCTCTCCGAACATCATCGTTCCCAGGCACAGACTCGAGACCTGCACTCCCGTTCGGCCCAACACACGTGTCTTCATGAGGCGGCACCCTACGCGACGCTCCGCCATTCAGCGCCCAAGCTTCCAGTAGGTGAGGTAACCTTCCATTATGAGCCATCGGCTTCAGGTCACCCTCACCGACGAGCAGTACGCGGCGCTCAAGGCGCAGTCGGCGGCATCGGGAGCGAGCATCGCGACACTCGTGCGCCGAGCACTGGACCCCGACGACGCGGGGCGATCGTCGACGACCGCCGAGCTGTTGGCCCGCCTTCGTGACAGCGCAGGTGCCTGGTCGGGTCGTCCCGAGGGGGCCCGCATCGAGTCGGGCGCGGATTACGTCGCGGCGATCCGTCGCCGATG
>JAFDWI010000250.1 GCA_018268545.1 Actinomycetota bacterium | reverse complement strand
CATCGTCAACAGCGCCTGCCCGTCCCAGGGGTCGAACGCCGACTCCGGGTCGAGGAGCGTGAACGGTGCGATGGACGATCCGAGGAAGCATGGCCTGATGAATTCGATCTCGATCCCACCGGTCAGGTCCGGCAGGTCGGCCCACGGCTTCTTGTCACCGCCGCGGCGGGAGCGAACGGAACGCTGACCTGAGGCCACTCCGAGGGGGCCGGGGTCGCTGTCGACAACCATCACGAGGGAGCGAGGGACAAAGGTGGCGCCCTGCACCACGTCATCGTTATACGGAGACTGTGGTCCGTCGTCGGCATTGACGATCGTGACCTCGCCGGTCTCCAGGGTCGACGCGGCCTCGTCCGCACTGGCCTCCGGGTCGACCGTGCCGGTCCAGGCAAGTGCCGTGGCCCCGAGCGGGCCGGCTCCACTGGTCGCCCGGGTGCCGAACGCGACGCACGCGGGTACCGGGAACAGGTGTGGCCGTACCGAGCCGAGATCCCACGGTCGCCCGAAGTCCACGTACAGGTCGCGCCCGTGCGGGTACGCACCCGTGCGGAACGGCTGGTAGTGCGGGCCACCGAGCACACCACGGGGCATCACGAACCCGAACGTCCCACCCGGCTTCAGGTACAGGTCGACCGCGTTGACCACGAACAACGCGGACAGGTCCGCGTGGGTCGCCAGCTTGCCCTTGGGGCGCACCGCCAGCTCGTCGCCCCGCTTCTTGAACACCGTCTGCATCGCGTTGGGCATCGCGTTGTAGCGCACCCACGGCGGGTTCCCCACGAGCACGTCCACGCGGTTGTCCACGCCGCACGTCGGGTCGACGAGCGACAACCACAGCGGTCGAGCGAGGTTCCGGATGTAGTAGCCCCAAATGTGATCGAGGTGTTGGTCGTGCAGGTCGCACAGGACGTCGTAGGCATGCGCGATGGCGTCACGAGTGGCGTCATCGTCGATGTGGTGCCGATCGAAGAACTGTGTGCCAACCGCGGGGCGCTTCGCACCACGAGCCCGGTCGGTCGCCTTTGCGACGAGGTCGTCGACCATCGTGTCGAAGGCGTCCGGATCGGTGAGCGTGGCGGTGGGGAACACCATCTCACGAGCGACCAACTCGGTGCCCTCGGTACTGATCCGAAGGCCGGTCGATCCGAGCAGGGTCGTGGCACCGTCGCGGCGGCCCCACTGCATGCTGTCGCCGAGGAACACCGGGATCCTGATACCGGTGGCCGGTCGCGCATGCAACAGCTCCCTGATGGCCAACAGATACGTGATGCGTGCCAAGGTGACCGCGACGGGTGCAGGTCCATGCCCGTGACAGTGGACAGGATCGTGGCGAGCCGGGTCGACGCATCCGCGTCGGCCATCGAGGTCAGCTTGTGGTGGATCGCCTGGTACAGGAACGTCCCCGACCCGCACGACGGGTCGAGCACACGCTGGGACGCTGGCTCGTCGACGACTTCACGCACGATCTGTCCGGCGAGCCAATCGGGCGTGTAGTACTCACCGAGCGAGTGACGCACCTCGGGGGTGATCACGGACTCGTACAACGACTTGAGGACATCGTGCGCGACGTTCGCCCAGTCGAACCGCGCGACGCGACGCGCAAGTGAACGGACGATCCGCTCACCGGCGGCGCGTTCGTCGTCGGACTCGGCCTGCACGATCCAGTCGGAGAAGTCCGACTCGACGACACCACGCACACCGGCCTCGATGAACTTGGTGCCGGCGAGCAGCACCGACGGTTCGAGCGTCGCCGTGTCGAACCCGATCGCCGAGTGCGCGACCAGCTCGGCGACGACCACCAGGTAGGTGTGGGCGCAGAACAACTCATCGGTGTTCTCGAACTGCGTCCCGAACGCCGCGCCCATCCAACGGGCACCCGTCGCGGGACTCCTCGTCGGAGCGTGGGCTCGACGACACCGGATGCCCTCGTAGCGCGGAACTCCTGCTCGATGCGCCACCCCGCCGTGAGTGGGCATCGCAACCAACGATCAGGCGAGGCGTCGCGATGTGTCGATGATGGGCCGGGTGCGCGAGGCCGAGGGGGGAGTGGTGACCGGCGCCGCCATCACCCGGGCCGACATCGATGCGCCTGTCATGTGTAGAGCGCCGGACGGCTACGACGGCGTGTCGGTCAGGGCCCGAGTGCGGTGATGGGGACGACGTGTACCCCATCGGGGCGTTTGTAGGCGAAGCGTCCGCCGGTGATCACGCCGAGGGCGGTCGGGGGGCCGTGGCGTGCCGGGTCGATCTTTGCGGCGAATGCGAGCACCGCGTGCGCGGCGGCGTCGACCGCGCCCTCGCCGAGCTTCACCTCGAATGCGGCCCATCTCCCGTCGGGAAGTTCGAGGATGGCATCGACCTCCGCGCCGGTTCGGGTATCGCGCAGCGAAGAGATCTGCGCACCCAACGGCTGCGCGTACACCCGCAGGTCACGGAGCACGAGCGACTCGAAATGAAAGCCCGCGGCTTCGAGATCGGACAGGAGGCCGTGGGACCCGACGCCCAATGCACCGGTTCCCAATGACGGATCAACGAAATGATGCACGCTCTTGGTGCGCAATCGAGCGCGGGATCGCAAGTGCGGTCGCCATGCCGGGGCACTCTCGATGAGCATGAGCCGGTCGAGCGCGTCGAGGGCGTTGCCGAGCGTCTCGGCCGCGATGCTGCCTCCCGCGCCGCCGACATCCGCGGCAAGTGAGGTTCGGTTGAGCGGTGTGCCCACGGAGCGCCCCAGAGCCGCGAGCAAGCGCAGGATATTGCCGGGGTTGCGACGAGGCCCCATGGTCGGGATATCGACTTCGGCGACGTTTCGCAGATAGTCGGTGATCCATGCCCGTGCGGTGGCCTCGTCGGCCCCGAGCAGGTCGGGCCAGCCGCCGATGACCACGCGCTCGAGAATCTCGGGGATTGAAAGTTCGATCGGTGGGCCATCGGGCTCATCGCCCGCCAAAATTCCGCTGAGGCTCACGGCGCCGCT
>JAFDWI010000024.1 GCA_018268545.1 Actinomycetota bacterium | reverse complement strand
GGGGCGGCCGCGGAGGCGGTGGCGGCTCCGACCGCGACGGTGACGGTGACGACCACGATGGTCACGGCGCGCGCGCCGACCGGCGGTCCAGGTCGCTCACCCGATTGCGGCCGACCGCTGCGCTGCGCGCCGGGCGTGTCCTCGAGGCCGTGGTCGGCGCATGTCGTCCCGGGGCGGTCGGCGCCCACATCCGTCGGACCGCGATCGACGCGGGCGGGTCGATTCCCGCCGACGGCCTGGTGTACGGGATCGGCATGGGGGTCGAACCGCCGGTCATCGGACCCGACGTCGGTGACGGCGTGGTCCTGGAAGCAGACATGGTCCTCGCGGTGTGTGCCTGGGTCGCCGACGCCCGGGAGGGCGGCTGGTACGAACGCCGGCTCGTCCGGGTCGTTCCCGACGGGAACGGACCTGCCGAGCTGATCGGATCGGAACCGTTGCCACCCGTCGGCCCGGTGACGCTCCGAAGGGGAGACGCACAATGACCGACCGATCGATCCACGACGACAACACCGGCAACGGCGACGACGCCGACGACCCGACCCCGTACCCGGATGCCACCTCGGCCTCGGACGCGACCTCGGCCGTGGATCCGACTCCGGGCGTGACCGCTACAGCGGCTCCGCCCCGGACCGTGGAGCCGACTCCGGACCCGGCGGCCGTGGCAGGCACCGACGGCCCGATGGACATGGCAGGCCGTGGTGAGGTCGACCTGGACCTGCACGATTCGGGGTTCCACGAACGGCGGGTCGCCGAGTGGGCGCGCCTGCGCGAGACATGCCCGGTGGCCTGGAACCGTCGTCACGACGGGTACTGGATGGTCGCGGGTCACGAGGAGGTTGGCATCGCGGCACGTGACGGGGCGACGTTCTCGAGTCGTTACGAACCCGAACCGGTGGACGGAATCGACTACATCGGCATCGTCGGGGTGCCTCGCCCCAAGCGGGTGCCCAAGGCCGGCATTGCCGAGGTCGAGGGCCCGGTGCATCTTGCGTTACGTCGGGCGATGAACCCGTTCATGGTGCCGCGTGCGACCCAGGAACTCGAGCCGCTCATGCGTCGGGTGGCGACGTGGTTCCTCGACCAGAAGATCGCCTCGGGTGCGATGGACCTGGTCGAGGACTTCGCGACACCCGTGCCGTCGGTGTTGACGATGGCGCTGGTCGGTCTGCCCCTCGGTGACTGGAAGCGTTGGGCGGATCTGTTCCACGGTGCGCTCGCGCACGACCCGGCGGGTGATGCGGCGCGTCAGACCCGTGCGAATCTGCCCGCGATGTTCGCCCAGCTCGACGAGATCGCCCGGGACCGACGTGCGAACCCACGCGACGATCTCGCCACCGCGCTGATCACGATGGATGCCGACGGCGAGGTGTTGTCCGACGACGACGTGCGGGCGGTGTTGTGGAACCTGATCGGGGGTGGGCTCGACACGACGGCGTCGCTCACGTCGCTGAGCCTCCATCACCTCGGGGCGCATCCCGACCAGCGGGCCCGTCTCGCCGCGGAACCCGCGTTGTTGCCCTTGGCGACCGAGGAGTTCCTCCGGTTCTTCTCGGTGAACGAGACGTTGAGTCGGACGGTGACCTGTCCGGCGACGTTGGGAGGTCGGCATCTGTCGGCGGGTGATCCGCTGGTGTTGAGTTGGGCGTCGGCGAACCGTGACGCGGCGGTGTTCGACCGTCCCGACGAGGTGGTCATCGACCGGGAACGCAACCCGCATCTGGCGTTCGGGGTCGGGCCGCATCGTTGCATCGGTATGCACATCGCCCGGACGATGTTCCAGATCATGGTGCGTGAGGTGCTCGATCGCATTCCCGACTATGTGGTCGACGAGGAGGCGACGGCCTTCTATCGGCCGAATCCCGAGGTCGTCGGCATGGTGCGCATGCCGGTCACGTTCACACCGGGTGCGCGCATCGGGCCCCCCGACCCGCCGTGGTGACCCTGGTCGCCCCATCTGCGAACTTCGGGAGGAAACCTTGGTATAACCCGGGTTTCCTCCCGAAGTTCGCTCGGGGGTGGGGGTGGGGGTGTCGGCCGGGGGAGTAGCCTCTCGTCGGGTCGGTGGCGGTGGAGGTGTGCGTCGACGCCGTTTAGTCGAGGGGGTCGTGTGGCCAAGGTCTTCCCAACGGATCGTGAACCCGAGTACGACTCCGAACAGCGCGTCCTGGCGGCGTTGCGCGACTTGGACGACGACTGGCACGTGTTCCACAACATCAAATGGCAGGCCTTGCGGCGCGGTCGTCAGGGTGACGGTGAGACCGATTTCGCGGTGTTCCACCCGACCAGGGGGATCGTGGTGATCGAGGCGAAAGGCGGTGAAATCGTCCTGGAGGGTCGCGACTACCGGCGATTGCTGGCAGACGGGCGGCTCAAGGCGATCACGAACCCGTTCGATCAGGCTGCGGCGTGCAAGCGTCACTTGAGCGAGTTCCTGGCTGCTTCGGTGCCCGGTCTGGGCAACGGCCCACGGGTCGGTCACGCGGTGGCGTTCCCCCAGGGTCGGGTGGTGAGCCACATGGGTCCGCAGGGGCCCCGCGAGATCATCATCGACGCCGGCGATCTGGCGGACATCGCGGCGACGATGGAGCGGATCACAACGCACTGGGATCCACCGACCGAGCTGGACGCCGAGCAGCTGGAAATGATCGAGCGGTTGTTGTTGCCGTCGGTTCGGGTGCGTCGGGTCCTCGCCGATCAGGTGGCCGACGCGTCACGGGCGATCATCGAGTTGACCGAGGAGCAGTTCGAAGTGCTCGACGGGTTGAGCGGCAACCGTCAGGCGCTGATCACCGGTGGCGCGGGGACGGGCAAGACGGTGCTGGCCGCGGAGCGGGTGCGCCGTCTGGCGGATCTGAGCCCGGATGCGCGGGTGCTGTTCGTGTGTTTCAACCGGCCTCTGGGCGATGCGTTGGCGGCGGAGTTCGCCGACCGTCCGAACGTGGTCGCGGAGAACTTCCATCGGCTGGTGCGCAACACGTTGGCCGAGGCGGGCGTGCCGTTCCCCTCCGAGGTGACGGCGGAGTGGTGGGCACACGATGCGGTCGAGCAGTTCCCGGACGCGGCGGCGAAGCTCGACTTCGAGGTCGATGCGGTGGTGGTCGACGAGGGACAGGACTTCCGGTCGATGTGGTGGGACGCGTTGCGTCTGGTGATGCGCGACCCCGACGACGGCTGGTTCTACGTGTTCGCCGACGCCCAGCAGGCGGTGTACGTCGACGACTGGTCGCCGCCCTTCGAGGGGAACGTGGCGACGTGGCGGTTGACGAAGAACTGCCGCAACACCGACGAGATCGCGTCGAAGGTGGCGTCGCTGTTCGGGGCGGAGGTTCGGACGTTGGGGGTGTCGGGTCCGAAACCGAAGTTCCATGTGGTCAAGGGGCGTGACGGGTTGGCACCCAGGTTGGCCGAGCGGATCGGTGCGCTGCTCGACGAGGGCATCGGCACCGATCAGATCCAGGTGCTGTCGTCGTCGCGCCGGTTGATCGATGACTTGCGTGCCGCGTTGGCCGATGCTGTCGGTGGCGAGCCGAACGCACTCACAGACGCGACCGATGACAGGCCGAGTGGTGGCGGTGCGCGCACAGACTGCCAGGGTATTGACGGCCCGGGCGGTGGCGAGCCGGTCGGTGACAGCCTGGTTAGTTGTGGCCCGGTTGGTGGCGGGCCAGTTGGCGACGGGCTGAGTGGTGACGGGCCGAGTGGCGACACGGCACGTCCAGAATCAACGACAGAGCCGACCGTCGACGTGCGTGACATCGCCATGGAAACGATCCAACGGTTCAAGGGCCTCGAAGCCCCGGTCGTGCTGGTCGTTCTCGCCGACGACCTGGACGACGACGATCTGGCGCTCGCCTACACCGGTTTCAGTCGTGCGACGACGATGCTCGAGGTGTTCGGCACCGCCGCGTCGATGCGTACCGTCCACTGGGACGTTGCGCAGCGGCCTTGACGTGACGGGGGATCCGTTGCGCCCCGGACTTCGACTCGCGCCGCGCCTGGAGATCTTCGAGCGATCGTGGCGGGGTCGGTGGCGCTGCGTTCGTGTCCGTCGAGTTCGCAGCCGGGTGGTGTCCGGCCCGACGCCGAGCGTGACCACGCCGACCGTGTCAGCTTCGAATCGTCAGCCGAGGCCGGCCTTGTCGAGCATGGCGATGAAGCTGGGTCGACGCCGATTCCGTTCGCGGACCGCGGCCAGTTCCGCGGTGAATTCTTCGGTGCGGTGCGCGGTTTCGGCGGCTCGACGGGCGTTCTTGAGCGATGCGGTCGCTGCTCGATATGCACGCTTGTCGGTCTGTTCCAACGCCTGGTTGGCGAGACGAAGGTAGACCGTGAGCGAGTCCCCGGGATCGGTCGGTTCGCGAGCTTCGGCCAGGCGCTCCCATTGCCGCGGCTGCAGTTCGCGTTCACAGGATCGTGCGACCGCCCAGGCTTCGCTGGTCGCGCCGTCGCCGAGCAGTGCGTCGATGTACCCGGGTTCGTCGTGTGCAGCGAGAACGGCTCGGGCCCAGCCGATCTCGTCTTCCCACAAACCGGCGGTTTCGGCGACACCTCGGTAGGTCCCATAGGTCGACGGTGAGGGCATGCGTTCATGTTGGGCGCGTCGCAGTGCGACGACGTCGTCGTGGTTTCCGGCCGCATCGAGCAACTGGGCGGCCAGGTCGTAGAGCTTGAAAAGCTGGAAGCCGGTTGTTTCGGCGATGCCGCGTCGTGCCCAGTCGATTGCGTCGTCGGGACGGCCGATCTCGATCATCGCTTCTGCGACGCGCTGATAGTGGTACGACATGCTCAGGTCCCGGCCGAACAGCTCGATGATCCGGTCGGGGTCACGGTCGATGACGGCGAGCCGTTCGTTCGCGTAGCGAGCGGCGAAACTCGGGAAACCGCCGTAGTAATCGTGGCGCGGCCGTGCGTCGGTGTCGGCGTCGGCATCATCATCGACATCGGTCGTCGGTGTCGGCACGGACCGCTCGGCGACTTCTCGTCGGTACACGGTGAGACCCTTGTCGCCCAACGCGTCGAGGTAGGCGACCGGGTCGATCTCGAAGAAGTCCTGGTCGACGAAGGTGAAGCTGATCATCCATTTGGCGAGCTTGGTGGGGTCGGCCTGCCCGGCGGTGCACGCGACCCGGTGCAACGCGAGCACGTCACGGCACAGGTCACCGATCGTGCCGTTGGAGTCGTCGGCGTGCATGATGACCTTCACGAGGTGTCCGGCGGCGCGCTGGAGCAACGTGACCAGTTCGGCGGTCGGCGCGGCTGCGACCTCCTCGGTGAGTGCGTCGACGACGGGTCGGGCATCGTGTGCCCACGCGGTGGACCCTCGGTAGTCGAGGAAGCGGCGGGTCCGCAGGCTCTTGTCGACAGCGGCTTTGAGCACGGCGACCCGGTCGGCGTCACCCGCGGCGGCGAGTTCGACGGCGCGTGCGGTGTCGGTGTGCCAACGTGCGGCGTCGAGGAGGAGTCGGCGCAGCGCCGGTTCGTCGAGTC
>JAFDWI010000249.1 GCA_018268545.1 Actinomycetota bacterium | reverse complement strand
GGGTGAGCTCGACCTCACCCTCGGTGACACCGAGGCGCTCGACGTCGAGGGTGTCACCTTCGGCGACCCGATACTGTTTCCCACCGGTTGCGATCACGGCATACATGGCTCACCACCCTACTGGGTCACCCGGGTGGAACCCCAATGCGCACCGGCGGTCGCCCTTCACGACCCGAACAGCGTCTCATCGAGGAGCACACCGCGTCCCTCGCACGACGGGCACGGCGCGCTGAACGACTCCAGCAGACCCTCTCCGATCCGTTTGCGCGTCATCTGCACCAGACCCAACTCGGAGATGTCGAACACCTGGGTCCTGGTCTTGTCACGAGCAAGCGCCTCACGGAACACCCGCACGACCTCGGCCCGATTCTTCTTGATCTCCATGTCGATGAAATCGATCACGATGATCCCACCCACGTCGCGCAGACGCAGTTGTCGTGCGATCTCGACCGCCGCCTCGAGGTTGTTCTCGAAGACGGTCTCCTCGAGGCTGGAGCGGCCGACGTTCTTGCCGGTGTTGACATCGATCACCGTCAACGCCTCGGTGTGTTCGATGATCAGCGAACCGCCTGAAGGCAGCCAGACCTTGCGGTCCAGGCCACGACGAAGTTGCTCGGTGATGTGGAAGCGCTCCAGCAACGGCAGCGGTTCGGTGGCCGGGTCGAAGTACGTGACGCGTTCGGCGAGCGGCGGCGACACACTCGCCACGTAGTCGTGAACGTCGTCGAAGATCGCCTTGTCGTCGATCACCACCGAGCGGAAGTCCTTGGAGAACTCCTCGCGGATGACGCGCAACGCCATGTCGGGCTCCCGGTACAACAAGGCCGGAGCCGACGCCTTGCGTGCCAGCGCGTCGATCTTCTCCCATTGCGCGACGAGCCGTGCGAGGTCGCGTTCGATCTCGGGAGCCGTGATGGACTCGGCCGCCGTGCGGACGATCACCCCATGCCCTTGGGGGCGGGCACCGTCGACGATCTTGCGGAGCCGCTTGCGTTCGGCATCGGGCAGCCGCTTCGAAATCCCCACCGTCCGCGAATTCGGGACGAGCACCACGAACCGACCCGGGAGCGAGACCTCCTGGGTGAGGCGTGCACCCTTGTGCATGATCGGGTTCTTGGTCACCTGGCACACCACGGTCTGGCGCGGCTGCAGCAACTGCTCGATCCGGGCGTCGTCGTTCACCTCGAGATCATCGGGGTCGAAGTGCAGGTCACCTCGGTACAACACCGCGTTCTTCGGGGTCCCGATGTCGATGAACGCCGCCTCCATCCCCGGGAGGACGTTCTGGACACGCCCGAGATAGATGTTGCCGTGGATCTGGGTGATGTCGTCGGAAGGTCGAGCGACGTAGTGCTCGATCAGCGAGCGGCCCTCGAGGATCGCGATGTGGGTCGCATTCCCCTGGGCATGAACACCCATCAGGTACCGACCCACGGGCTTTCCCTTGCGCGTTCGGCCGCGCCGCTCCTCGAACACCTCCGCGTCCAACTCGACCGGGACATCCCCCGTCAATGCCGTGACCGGATTCGCGACCCCCGAGCGCACACCTTCGGGCTCGCGGCCACGCTGCACGTTGGTCGGACCCTTGCCCGACGAGCGACCACGACCGCCACGACGGCGACGTTTGCGCGGCGCTCCCGTTGCATCCGGTGAACCCGCACCAGCGCCCGATCCGCTCGCCGTGCCGCCCGCGTCGGGTTTCGTGCCGGAAGTCGGCGCGGGCCGCGTGTCACCGATGCGTGGCTTTGCGGGGCCGGTCGCAGTCGGCCCGCCCCGGGCATCCGCGGGCTTCGTTCCACCGGCCGGATTCACCGATTCGGGATCCGAGGACCCGACAGCTCCGGCACCGGTCCGACCGCCGGGGTCAGGTCGGCCACCGCGGGAACCCGACTGTTCCGAGGAGTCCCCGCCGGGACCGACACCTTTGGCTGCCCGGGTGGTTTCGGGCACCGACGTCGACGCGCCACCCCCACCCGAGCGGCCTCGACCTCGACCACCGCGACGGCGCGGACGGTTCGAACCCGAGCCTCCGGAGCCTCCGCCGGTCGCGGGTCGGGCGCCGGAGCTTCCGGAACCGGAGCCCGAAGGCCCGCCGGCGCTCGATCGGTCAGGAGGTGACGACGCAGCCTTGTGACGATCCGGTGACGACGTGCCACCTCGGTCGGGTGACGTCGAAGACGACGGTTTCGGATCCCCGGTTGCCCGGGGCTCGCCCGCGGGCACTCGACCCGCACTGTCTCCGCCGGGGGCGTTGCCCGGCTGTGCAGCTTCGTTCATGGAAAATCCTCACAAGATCATGATCGACCCGTCGTTGCCGTCGACAAGGCGACGACAGTCGGGTCGGGGGTCCGGCGGAGACCGCCGAAACACAAGCTCCCTTCGGAACCGACGACCCATCCGAGCCGCCTCCGATCGAAGCGATGAACACGATGACTCGAATGAGACCGAACCACGAACGCGCCGACGCGGGCATCGGCCCGGGCACGGCTGACGTTGCACATCGGCCCAAAGGCCGGTTCGATCGCATCACGGGAGCGATCCTACTGCCCGCCGCCGGAATCGGCGGTCACCGCCGGACCCGCATGCGGCCGCGGGTCAGACGAATCGGCGGGCCCGGACGTTGAGGACCAACGCGACCGCGATGAAGTTCGCGAGGGTCGAGGAGCCACCGTAGGACACGAACGGCAAGGGGATCCCGGTGATCGGCATGATCCCCATGGTCATGCCGATGTTCTCGAAAATCTGGAACAGGAACATCGCCAACACACCCGCGCACAGATACGCGCCGAAGTCGTCGCGTGCCAACTGCGCCGCGCGCAGGACCCGCGCGACGACGGTCGCCAGAAGCGCCAACAGGACCGCCCCACCCGCGAAGCCGAACTGCTCGGCCAGCGCCGTGAAGATGAAGTCGGTGTCCTGTTCGGGCACCTGACCGGTCCGGGTCTGCGACGCGCTGAACAACCCACGCCCCCACACGCCACCGTGGCCGATCGCGATCTTCGCCTGATCGAGGTTGTACGCCGCGCCCTGGCGGTGCTGGGCGGCAACCCCGGTGTCGCTCTGCGTGACGAAGACGGTCAGGCGGTCGCGTTGATATTGCTTCAAGGTTCCCGAAGTGACGATCGCTGCGCCTGCGGCGACCGCGAGGATGGCGAGCACCAGGAGGTATCGGCCCTTGGTGCCGCCGATCCACAAGATGGTCGGCACCATCGCCACGAACACGAGTGCCGTCCCGAGGTCGCCCTGAGCGAGGACCACGAGGATGGGAACACCCGACACGGCGAGCAACGCCACGGTTCTGGCGAAGGTCGGCTCGCCCCGGAAATGCGCGGCCAGCCCGGAGATCCCGACGATGAACGTGACCTTCGCGATCTCCGACGGCTGCAACTGGAACATCCCGAGGTCGATCCAACGTTGCGCGCCCAGATGCGACGAACCCAGCGGTGTCAGGACGATCAGTGACATCGCGAGACCAGCGCCGTAGATGAAGGGAGCCCAGTCGCGGTAGTGCCGGTAGTCGACGACCAGCACGACGGTCCCCGCGACGATCCCCATCACGATGTACAACAACTGTTTCGCGGCCTTGCCGTAGTGATAGGGCGGTGACGCGCCTCGGGACGTCGAGAACACCATGAGCAGACCGACGCCGGCGATCAACAGCACCGCGACGATGAGCACCCAGTCCAGGTTCCGCCACGGGGCTGCCGGATCGCGACGAAGGGAGCCCAACTGCCGCGGAACACGAGCACCCGGTCGACGGGTCACGGTCGACACGTCAACGACCGCCCGCGCCGGCGATTGATGTCGACGTCGACGTCGTCGATGAGTCCGAGGTAGAACCCGCGCCGTTCGCAGCACCATCGGCCGCCGGGAGGGTCGTGGTGCTGCCGGGCCTCGGCGACCCACCGCCGGTCGGCGCCGACGGGATCGTGGGCTGCGCGGTCGTCCACCCACCGTCGGTCGCGATCGGCTCGAACATCGACCGGACCACCGGGGCAGCAGCGGAAGCCCCGTAGCCGGCCTGTTCGAGGACCGCAACCCCGACATAGCCCGGGTCACTCGTCGGGCCGAACCCGACGAAGAAGGCGTTCGAGAACTTGTTGCCGGTCAACTGGGCCGTCCCCGTCTTACCGGCAATCGAAAAGCGATCGAACGGAAACCCGGTGAAGGTGTCGGCAGCCGTTCCACCCGACGACTGCGTCACTCCCGTGAACCCCTGCAACATCGCCGCCCGCCAATCGGGCTGCAGGTCGACATGACCGGTCTTGACCGGCGCAGGCTGCACGATCAGATCCGACGCGTTCTTCGGCGTCCCGTCGGCCGACAAGGGCGCGAAGGCCTTCACCACACGCAGCAGCAACGTCGGGCGATATCGGTCGCCCCCCGCAGCGAACTGACCGTACGCGCTCGCCAGTTGCAAAGGGGTGACGAGGAGATCGCCCTGGCCGATCGCCAGGTTCAGGTTGGACCCGGTGTACCAACCACCGTCGGGGAACGCCTTCGGATTGTCCCGGTGCTGCTTCGCTCGACGTTCGGGCGTCGGGACCGGGACGGCCTTCTCGTCGGACAGGTCGATGCCCGACATCAATCCGAAACCGTAGGAATTCGCTGTCTGCTGGAGTGCATCGTCGCCGACCTGGCCACGGTTCTCCCACAGCCGCTCGCCGATGTTGAAGAAGAACACGTTGGACGACTTCGTGATCGCCTCGGGCAACGCGATCGGTCCGAGCGCGCCGTCGCCCACGTCGTTCGTGAAGTAGCAGCCACCGCCGCCACAGCCGGTGAGCTTCACGTAGCCGTTGTCCATGTAGATCGAGCCCGGTGTGATGATCCCGTGCTCGAGCCCTGATGTCGCGGTCACCAACTTGAACGTCGAGCCCGGCGAGTACAGCCCCGCGTCGGCACGATTCGTGAGCGGTGCGTGGGCGTCGGGCTGCTGGAGTGCTTCCCAGTTCGCCTCGGAGATGGTCGGGACGAACGATGCCGGATCGAAGGTGGGATACGACGCCATCGAGAGCACCTGGCCGTTGCGCGGGTCGAGCATCAACGCTGCGGCTCCCGGTACCGGCGGATATCCGCGGGAGCTCCGCGTCGCTTCGACCTGAGCAACCAGCGACTTCTCGGTCGTCGCCTGCGCGTCGATGTCGAGCGTGAGTTCGACATCGTCACCCGGGGTTGCGGCAACCGTCCTGATCGTGCGGACCACCCTTCCCGCCGGCGTCACCTCGACGGTGCGCTCACCGTCGGTGCCGCGCAGGTACTTCTCCATCGACTGTTCGACGCCGGAGAGCCCGACCTGCGCGTCCTTGGCGTAGGGTTTCTTCGAGTGCTCGTTCGCCTTCCACTCCGCTTCGGGAATGGGCCCCACCCGCCCCAGCACCTGCGCGGCGAGCGTCCCGTAGTGATATTGGCGGAGCAGGCGCGTCTCGGCGACGACACCGGGGTAGTCGGCCTGATGCTCGACCAGGTCGACGAGCAGTTGGTCGGAGACGTTCTCGGCCAACGGCACCGGATCGAACGGCCCGACCTGATTGACCCGCAGCGTGCGGCGGATCCCCGCCGAGGTGAACGGCTTCGAAGGGTGCTCGTAGTGGTTCAACAACGCCGCGAGACGCGAGATGACCGCGTCACTGTCGGACGCGTCGCTCAATCGTTGCCGATCGATCGCGACGACCTTGGTCGGCACGTTGTCGACCAGGACGCGGCCCTTGCGGTCGAGGATGCGCCCTCTCGGCGCCGGGATGCTGATCGTCCGGGTCGACGTGAGGGTTGCGACATGCTCATAGGTGGGGGCGTTCAAGACCTGCAGGTACCACATGCGCGCGATGAGCGCCGCGAACACCCCGATGCACACGAGCCCGAGCGCACGGAACCGCACGCGACGATCGGCGGCTGCTACCACCGGGCCACGCTCCCGATCGAGCTGGTCGTCTCGGCGAACGCCCACGCCATCAACCGTCGCGCCGGAAGGCACAGGACGGCTGTCGAGATGGTCACCACCGCTAGCACCGACGGCACGTCGGACATCATGAACGGTTGCCGGCCGATCATCGCGGCCGCCGCCACGTAACCGACGACCGCGATCGGTGCGGCCACGGTCGCGGTCAGCAACGGGATCAGGCGGCTGGTGCGCAGCACGCCGATTTGGGAGACACCGACGCCGTAGCCGACGAGCGTGTACACGAACGAGGTGAGCCCGACCGGCCCGATCCCCAGCAGATCGATGAGGAGCCCGCACCCGAATCCCATCCCTGCTCCGGCCTCCGGTCCGGCGGCGAGTCCAGCGGCGAGCGTCGCCACCAGGATGACGTCGACCCGAGCACCCGCGATCGGCAACTGGCCGGCGACCGAGATCTGCATGGCGACGGCCAGAAAACCGACGAGCGAGATCTTCGCGACGCGCACCGGCGTCACGACGTCGGCTCCCACAGCACCACACGAACGATCGACAGTCGCCCGAAGTCGACATGGGGCCGCACGTCGACCACGAGCTGGGTCCGGTCCGCCGACGGGGACACCTGCGAGACGATCCCGACCGGGATACCCGGTGGATAGCTGCTGGTCGACACGCCGCTGGTGAACACCGGATCGCCCTTGGCGACGTTCGCATTCGCGAGGATCCCGTCCGATGCCCGGACATCGTGGCTCGCCCCCATCCCGTGGGCTTCGCCGGTCGTCCCCGGATCGGTCATGTCCCTGCTCGCGTAGACCTTCACGAAGAACGCGAGGTTCGGGTCGGTGATCGGCTGGACCTCGGCCTGCCCACCACTCACGGTCGCGATCCGGCCGACGAGTCCCTGGTCGGTGACGACCGCCATCCCCACCTTGATGCCGTCGCCGGAACCCCGGTCGATCGAGATCGAATCAGCGAAGTTCGTCGCCGGCCCGGAGGTGACCTGCGCCGCGACCGTCGGGAGACCCTTCAGGTACGTGATGTCCGCCTGGGCGAGCAACTGCCGATAGAGCCGTTGGTCGATGGTGTGCCCGGGACGTTGGCCTTCGAGTTGATCGACCTTGCGACGCAGGGTCGCGTTCTCCCGCTCGAGCTCGGAATAGTGGAACGCCGAGTTCCACAGGTTCCCGAAGGGACGACCGACCCAGGCAGCACCGGAACGCACCGGGTGGAACACCGATCCGACCACGCGTCCCGCGGAACGGACCGGTCCGGTCGTCCGGAAGTTGATCGTGAGGACCGTCAGGGAAACCAGGATCAGCACCACGAGGGTGAAACGACGCCGTCGACGGGATCGTCCGGGACCGGCCACCTCTCAGGCGTCCTGGCGCTCAGGCGTCGTTGGCCGAGCCGAACATTCCCCCGCCCTTCACACCGATCTCCTCGAGCCACTGACCGGAACCGATCGCGACCGAATGAAGGGGGTTCTGCGCAGTGAGGATCGGCATACCGGTTTCGTGTTCGAGGCGGGCTTCCAACCCGTGCAACAACGCGCCACCGCCGGTCACCATGATCCCCTTCTCCATGATGTCGGCTGCCAGTTCGGGAGGGGTCTTGTCGAGTGTGGTCTTGACCGCGTCGACGATCGCGTCGACCGGCTCGGCGAGGGCTTCACGCACCTCGTCGGTGGAGGTCACGACCGTCTTGGGAAGTCCGGTCACCAGGTCACGCCCCCGGATCTCGGCGTGCATCTCCTCCTGCAAGGGCCATGCGGAGCCCAGGGCGATCTTGACTTCTTCAGCCGTCCGCTCACCGAGCGCCAAGCTGTATTCCTTCTTGATGTACTGGATGATCGCCTCGTCGAGTTCGTCACCACCGACGCGGACCGACTGCGACGCGACGATCCCGCCGAGCGAGATCACCGCGACCTCGGTCGTCCCGCCACCGATGTCGACCACCATGTTCCCCGTGGGTTCATGGACGGGGAGCCCGGCGCCGATCGCCGCGGCCATCGGCTCCTCGATGATGTGGGCGGGTTTGCGGGCCCCTGCGAACTCGGCGGCTTCCTGCACGGCACGCTGTTCCACACCGGTGATTCCCGAGGGCACGCAGATCACCATGCGCGGCTTGGACCAACGCCGCTGATGGACCTTGTTGATGAAGTAGCGGAGCATCTTCTCGCACATCTGGAAGTCCGCGATGACGCCGTCCTTGAGTGGTCGGACGGCCGTGATGTACGCGGGGGTGCGACCGATCATCCGCTTCGCCTCGGTGCCCACCGCCAACAGACGCTCGTCACGGGTCGACACGGCGACAACGGACGGCTCGTTCAGCACGATGCCGCGTCCGCGCACGTACACGAGCGTGTTGGCCGTGCCGAGGTCGACAGCCATGTCACGGCCCATGAACGACGAAAAGACGGATTCGGTCATGTGGGGGGAACCCTCTCCCTTTCGGGGATTGCACGGGCGATGATCGACTCGGGGGAACCGACCGCTGGACCGTACAGGTGGGGAACGGGGTGGGAAACCGACAGCCTAGCGAATGCCGCCGGACGGCGCACCGTCACGAAATTGCAACATTTGACACAGCCCCGGTCCGGCGCGGCCCGCATCGGACGCGTCGGGCGGATCGAAGGTCAGGCCAGCCCCGGGAACCAGAGCGCGATCTCCGCCGCCGCGGACTCCGGCCCGTCGGAGCCGTGGACGAGGTTCTCACCCGTGGTGGTCGCGAGGTCGCCACGGATCGATCCGGGGGCGGCGTCGTCGACGGAGGTGGCACCCATGAGCGTCCGGACGAGACGCCAGGTGTTGTCGGCCGGACCTTCCACCACCATCGCCAACACGGGCGACCGGGTGATGAATTCGATCAGCTCACCGAAGAACGGCTTGTCCGAGAGCTCCGCGTAGTGGCGCTCGGCCAGGTCCCGGTCGACCTGCCGCAGTTCGGCGGCAACCAGACGCAGTCCCTTTTCCTCGATCCGAGCGATGATCCGGCCGGAAAGGCCGCGTTCCACTGCATCGGGCTTGCACATGACGAAGGTGCGATTCACGGCGGGTAACGCTACGTGCGCGGGTCGACGAACCGCGAATCAGGGTGATCGATCAGGTGAGGTCATCCGACGAACCCGGTTCTCCGGACCAGGCGCCGTCGGGATGGAGCGTGATGACATCGCAGCCGTCCGAGGTCACGACCAGCGTGTGCTCGAACTGCGCGGTCCGGCGCCCGTCGCGGGTGACTGCCGTCCAGTCGTCGTCCCACATCCGATGATGCCAATCCCCCAACGCGATCATCGGCTCGATCGTGAAGGTCATGCCCTCGGCGATGACCCGGGTGTCGCGGGGGTCGTGATAGTGCAGGACGGCGAGGTCCGAATGGAACGTCTCGCCGACGCCGTGCCCGATGAAGGCCCGGACCACGCCGAAACCGTGGGCTTCGGCATGCTCCTGGATCACCCGTCCGATCCGATTGAACGGTCGGCCGGGCGCGACCTCGGCGATCGCCTTCTCGAGGCACTCACGGGTGACCCGGACCAGTTGGCGGGACAACGGGTCGACGGTTCCGACACACCAGGTCGCGTTCGTGTCGCCGTGGACACCTTCGCGGTACAGGGTGACATCGAGGTTCACGATGTCGCCGTCCTCCAGCGCCCGCGAATCGGGGATCCCGTGACAGATCACCTCGTTCACCGACGTACACACGGACTTGGGGAACCCGCCGTAGTTCAGCGGACTCGGATATCCGCCCGCGGCGATCGACGCCTCGTGGCAGATCACATCGAGTTCATCGGTCGTGATCCCCGGAGTGATCGCGTCACCGACGATCCGAAGGACCTCCGCCGCGGCGGAACCCGTCCGTCGCATGCGCTCGATCACATCGGCGGACTTGACGTCGGGTTCGCCCCGCACGCTGCGCTCGCCGGTGTCCGCATACGGCGGCCGCTCGATCTCCTCGGGGACCGAACGCGGCGGCGACACGACCGCGGCGCGGACCGGGTCGAACGACGCCCGATGGCAACGCTTGAACTTGCGCCCCGAGCCACAGAAACACGGGTCGTTCGCGCGGAGCCGGGTGGGATCGGGTAATGCCGACCGGTTCATCGATCCTCCGATCCGTCGGTGGCGTCGAGATCGTCGCGTGCCCCACCGGATCCGCCCACCGTCACGGTCGCCAGGCTGCGGGCGGTCGAAGCCTCGCGTCGTGCGTCGTCCCACACCCGGATCCAACCCGCCGGATCGGTCTCCGGGTCCACCCGGGTGAGCAGGTCCCCGTGGACAATCGCCCGACGTGCCGCGCCGATCACGTACAACGACCCGGTGATCAGCACGAGATCTTCGGTGGTCGACAACGCGAGGGCGCGGTGGACCGCATCGGTGACCTCCGGGACCGCCTCAGCGACGATCCCGAGCCGGTCTGCGGCAGCGGCGACCTCCGCGGCCGGCAACGCCCGCGGCGAACGGGGTGTACAAGCGACGAGGAACCCCGCGTCGCGCGCGCCGAGTGCTTCGAGCATCTCGACCGGATCACGCCCTCGGAGCATGCCGACCACCAGGACGAGCGATCCGGTCAACGTGAAGTCCGACGCCAGCGTGGCGGCCGCAGCACGCGCGCCGTCGGGGTTGTGTGCGCCGTCGATCACGACGGTCGGTTCGTGCGCCAGAACCTCGAAGCGGCCCGGCACACGCACCGACGCGAACGCTTCGCGTACGAGATCCGCGTCCAGGGGTCGGTTAAGGAGCGCTTCGGCGGCGGCCAACGCAATCGCCGCGTTCGACGCCTGGTGCGGGCCATGCAGCGGGACCAGGATCTCGTCGACGGTGTGGGCCGGCGTCGACAGCGTCACGAGCCGACCGCCCACCGCCACCCGGTCGTCGACGACTCCGAAGTCACGGCCGCGTACCAGAAGCTCCGCGGAAGGTGCCGCGGCGAAGACGTCGGCGAGATCCGGGTCGGTCTCGCCCAACACGAAGGTGGCGCCCGGCTTCACGATGCCCACCTTCTCGTCGGCGATCCGGCGCCGCCAGTCACCGGTCCCGTCGGTGTGGTCCTTGCCGACGTTGGTGAGCACCGCAACGGAGGCGTCCGCGACGTTGGTGGCATCGAAACGCCCGAGTAGTCCGACCTCGAGCACGGCCACGTCGACGGGGACATCGGCGAACCACCGGAACGCCGCTGCGGTGAGCAACTCGAAGTACGACGGCCGCTCGGCCAACATGCCTTCGAGCGCGGCCAGGTCCCCGACGAGTGCCGCGAACGCGTCCGGGTCGATCGGCACACCGTCGTACGCGAGGCGTTCGGTGATCGACTCGAGATGCGGGCTCGTGTAGGTACCCACGCCGAGCCCGCTCGCCCGGAGGAGTTCGGTCACCATCGCGGTCACCGACCCCTTCCCGTTGGTGCCCGTGACATGGATGCTCGGGTAGGCGGTCTGTGGATCGGCGAGCACGTCGACGAGTGCCCGCATCCGTTGCAACGACAGTCCCTCGACGTGCCCGGCGGTCGCCTCGAGGTTGATGTGGGCGTCGAGGAACGTCAGAGCACTTCGCAGATCGGACATCGCGTCTGCGACGCTACCGTCCCCCCACGGTGGACCCGGTAGTCTGGGCCGGCGTTCCCATGCACGCGGGTGTAGCTCAACGGTAGAGCTTCTGGCTTCCATCCAGATGACGGGGGTTCGACTCCCCTCACCCGCTCCACGCAGACGTGCCGCCCGTGCCGACGAGGAGCCGCGATGCCGACCACGCCGAAGGAAGGCCTCGACGCCCACGATGCGTACGCGCTGGCGATCGACCTCGGCACGGGAGGGCCCAAGGTCGGGATCGTCAGCTACGCGGGCGACCTCGTCCGCCACGAGTTCTCGCCCGTGGAGACCCGACATCTTGACGGTGGCGGCGCGGTCCAGGACGCGGACGACTGGTGGCGGGCGATCACCACGATGATCACCGAACTCGTCGCCTCGGGAACGGTTCCGACATCGGCGATCACCGCGGTGTCGATCACCGGCCAGTACGCGAGCACCGTCCCCGTCGACGCGACCGGCGCCCCGGTCGGCGACGCGGTGCTCTGGATGGACACCCGTGGTGGCCCGTATGCACGCAAGCGGTTCGGTGGGCACGCTGCCGGGTACGACGCTCGAACGATCGCGACGTGGATCCGACGAACCGGCGGCGCGCCCGCACTGAGCGGTGCGGATCCGATCGGCCAGCGCCTCGCCCTGCAAGCCCGCGAACCCGCTGTCACCAAAGCGGCCCGGTGGATGCTCGAACCGATCGATCAACTCACGATGCGCTTCACCGGCGTCGCGTCGGCGTCACCGGCGTCCATGGCCGTCGCCTGGCTGATCGACACCCGCCAACCCGGCACCTTCACCTTCGACCCGGATCTCGTCCGGCGATCGGGCGTCGACCCACGACAACTCCCCCCACTCGGTCCGACGAACCGGTTCATCGGAACGATCCTTCCGTCGGTGGCCCGAACACTCGGCCTGGCCGAAGGCACCTCGGTCGTCGCCGCGCTGCCGGACCTGCACACCGGAGCCCTCGGATCGGGCGCCGTCCGACAACATCAGGGACACCTGGCGCTGAGCACGTCATCGTGGATCTCCGCTCCGGTCGAGGCGAAGAAGACCGACATCGTCCGGCAGATCGCGACCGTTCCCGGGCTCACCCCGACCGGACGGCTCGTCATCGACAACCACGAGGTCGGTGGACTCGCACTTTCCTGGTTCCGCGACAAGATCTGGAACACCGGCGACACGACCCCGCCGTACGACGAGATCACCCGGGCCGCGGCCGGCGTCGAACCCGGAAGCGGCAGCGTGATCTTCACGCCGTGGTTGAACGGCGAACGATCACCGGTCGAGGATTCGCGGGCACGAGGCGGGTTCCACAACCTGTCACTCGCAACCGGACGTGCCGAACTCGCCCGAGCGGTCCTCGAAGGGGTGGCGTACAACTCGCGCTGGCTGCTCGACGCAGTCGAGAAGTTCACGTCGTGCGGGCTCGACCCGATCCGGATCATCGGCGGTGGAGCCGTGTCGGATCTGTGGTGTCAGATCCACGCGGACGTCCTCGATCGACGCATCGAACGACCGCGTGACCCGATGTTCGCGAATCTGCGCGGTGCCGGCCTGGCCGCAGGGATCGCGTCCGGAACGATCAGCGTCGACGACGTGGCCGACCTCGTCCCCGTCGAGCGGACCTTCGTTCCCGACGCAGCCAACCGGTCGACCTACGACCGGATCTACGGGGAATTCACGAAGCGCTACCGTGCCGACAAGGCGATGTTCCATCGCCTCAACAGCCGCTGACCGGTCGGTTGTCGATCAGCTGAAATCGGCGTCGACCGCGCACATCGCACGGTCACCGCCGGAATCCTGTGCCCGCCGCAGCGCGTTCCCCGCTGCGGCGAGCGCCAGCTCGGGGAATTCGCCTGCCGTCGCGTAGCCGGCGGAGAACGTGGCCACATCGAAGTGCTCGTCGGCCCACGAACTGCGAATGCGCTCGATGACGACCGCCGGATCCTGGTCCACCCCACCGATGATGACCATGACGAACCGACCGTCGTCGAGGAAACCGCAGCGATCACGGGCCCGGACCTGCTTGCGGAGGACCCCGGCAAATGCAGCGTTCCGTTCGTCGCCGGCACCGTCGGAGCCCGCCACGTCGAACGCGAACGTCACCACGACGTCGTCGACGCCGAGTCGGCCGACCAGGCGAGCCGCCAATTCTTCGGTGACGAGCCCGGTGGCCGGGTCGATGGGCAGCTTGGCGTCGTCGAGGTGGCGGCCCGACGACAACGCCAACGATCGCGTACCGGCAGCGACGAAACGCTCGAGTTGGCGCTCCACCAACGCCGCGAGCGCATGATCGTTGGGTCGTTCGACCCGAAGCGGACGTCCCACCCCGAACGACAGGTCGACGCCGATCACCTCGACCGCCGTGGCGTCGGCGGGCGCCTCGGGCAACCCCAGATCGCTCATCAGTGCCATGCTCACCTTGCGGGCCGCATCGGCCGAACCCACCCAGAGCAGTTCCTCGATCGCCTCGATGACCCGGTCGAGGACGAGCCCTGCGCCACTCACGTCGAACGCGTCGCCGTCGGACGACCTCGATCCGAGGCGTGCATCGCCGACCGAACGTCTGACCCGACCCTTCATGTCGTCCTCGGTGGCAAAGAACATCAGCAGGGCTCGGTCGAGGGTTTCGCGGTCCATGACCGGGTCGGTGTCCTCGTACGCGGCGATCGACTTCACGAGGAGCGAGATCGCGCCCGGCAGGTACGGGCGGAGGTCGCCGTCGCCCATCACCCGACTGCCCTTGCGGAGAATCGCCGGCGCGTCCGGAGCGATCGGGATCCGTTCGGACTCGCCGACCCGGCGCAGCACCTCGTCGAAGGCTTCGTCGGTGATCGGCGGGACGAGGATCTTCGACTTGATGCGCCGGTAGAAGGCTTCGTCGGCGAGGTCGGCCGGGTCGAGGTTCGTGGCGAACACGATCTTCAACAGGAACGGCACCTCGAACTTCGCGCCGTAGTCGAGCGTGAGGAAGTCGACGTCACGATCCAGCGGAACGATCCACCGGTTCAACAGTTGCTCGGGGGTGAGTGACTGACGGCCGAAGTCGTCGATCGTGAGCACACCGTTGTTCGCCAACATCTGCAACGGCGCAAGGTAGACCCCGGCATCGTTCTGGTAGGTGAGATCGAGTTGGTGCGCCTGGAGTTCACCCCCGACGATGACGCTCGGGCGCTGGCATCGCACCCACCGTCGGTCGAGGCGCTCGGGCTGCGGGTCGACCGCCTTGTGGATCATCGGGTCGTACACGGTGATGACCTGCGAGTCGACCTCGACGGCGTGGGGAATCAACACGGTGTCGTGTTCGGTGTTGATCATCCGCTCGGCGATCGACGTCTTCCCCGTTCCCGGCGGGCCGTACAGGAAGATCGCTCCGGGGGTGTGGATCGCCGGACCGAGTTGCGAGAACATCTCGTCGGAGATCACCAGGTCCGAGAAGCTCCGACGAATGGACTGCGGGGTGATCGTCGGGCGCTGGTGCTGTTCTTCGACGACTCGCCGGTACTCCTCGAGGCTGACGGGAACCGCGCCGGTGTACTTCGACGACTCCATCCGCTCGATCGCGAACTGACGCCCCGGTTCGGACAACTGCAGTACGTAGCTGCGACCCTCGGCGCCCTGGATCTCGATCATGCGATCGTGTCGGAGCTTCTCGATGACCTGGTCGGCGAGCACGGGCGACACGTGCAGCCGGCTCGCGAGGCGCATCGTCGTGGTCTGGCCCTCGCGCAGGATCCGTCGGACAGCGATGTCGAGAACGAGGCTCGGAGGTACCCCGAGATCCTGGACGCGGAGTGGTTCGGCGGGATCGTCGACGGACATGAGTTCTCTTGTCGGCAGCGACCGGACAATTTCCACTGGTCCGAGCGCGCGAGCACGTCGACGGGGTGAACCGTCGCGGCCGGGTCACCCCGTCAGGATGTGCCCTCGGCAGGATTCGAACCTGCGACCGGCCGATTAGAAGTCGGCTGCTCTATCCTGACTGAGCTACGGGGGCGAGCGTGTCCCGATGTGCCGGCGCGGCCGGCATCGGGGGCCCTCGATGGTACATCCCTCCGTCCGAGGGAACGACGGAGCGACACGGTCAGGGGGCGTGGTCGTCGGCGGTTCCGGGCACCATGCCATCGAGTTGCCCGAACGCGTGCCGGGCCCCGTACAGGACGAGACGATCGCCGGCGCTGACCGACGCTTCGAGCGCCGGCGATGCCTCGAACCGCCCGGCCGATCGTTCGATCCCGAGCACCGTCACGGCATCGACCCTCGAAACGACATCGGCGATCGAACGGCCGGTACCCGGGTCGAGGTCGTCGACGGTGAGCTCGGCGATGGACCATTCGGCATCGACGTGGAGCAACTCGACGCATCTCCCGGCTGGGGTGGCCATGACGCGCCGCATTCTCCGCCGCACGACGCGCTCGAGTCCACGATCGAGTCGGCGGCTGCGAGCCACGATGAGCAGTGACAGGACACCGAAGCCCAGGACACACAGCCGCCACAGGTGCGATCTCGGCGTTCCACTGTTGAATCCGAGCAACAGCGTCCCGACCGCGGCCGCGACTCCCGCCTTGCCGAGCACCATCAGTGCTGTCGCCACGCGCCGTCGGAACGGATGGGCCAACACGGCGTCCGCCTCCGACGTCGTGAACCCGGTCCCGGTGAACGCCGACCAGGCCTGAAAGCGCGCCTGGTTCGTCGGCAGACCGGTCGATGTGAACGCTGCCGCCGCGGTACGGACGACGAGCAACGACACGGCGAGCACGACAAGCAGCACGGCGATGGGATACATGGCCGTCCACTTTCACACAGCCCGGGTATCGACGCGCTGCGGGCACGGGCGTCGGCACCGAAAACCGGCCGCGAATCGCGATCGAGCCACACGGACCCCTACCCTTTCATGGTGACGTTCACCGATCTCGGGGTCCCCGGCGACATCATCGACGCGCTCGACGACCGCGGCATCGACGACCCGTTCCCCATCCAAGCTGCGACCATTCCGCCTGCACTCGAAGGCCGGGACATCTGTGGTCGGGCGCCCACGGGCAGCGGCAAGACCTTCGCCTTCGGGATCCCGCTCGTCGCGAACGTCGAACGGGCGCGCCCGAAACGGCCACGCGCACTCGTGCGCGTCCCGACCAGGGAGCTCGCCGCACAGGTGAGCCGCGACCTCGAGTTGCTGGGCGCCGGACGCGGGGTACGAGTCCACGCATTCTACGGGGGCGCCAAATTCGAGCCGCAGGTCAAGGCGCTCCGCCGCGGTGTCGACATCGCCGTCGCGTGCCCTGGCCGCCTCGTCGACCTGATCGACCAAGGGATCGTCCGATTGGACGGCGTCGACCTGGTCGTCGTCGACGAAGCCGACCGGATGGCCGACATGGGATTCCTCCCGGTCGTGCGCCGCCTGATCGACCAGACCGACCCCGATCGCCAGACCTTGCTGTTCTCGGCGACCCTCGACGGCGACGTCGACGAGTTGATCCGCCGCTATCAACACGACCCGATCGTCATCGACGTCGAGCCGCCGGACGAGGACGTGCAGGTCGACCACTACTTCTGGTCGGTCCCCCATGCGGACCGCGTGAAGCGGACCGCGGAGGTCGTCCAGCGGGTCGGTCCGACGGTCGTGTTCACCCGTACCCGCTACGGCGCCGACCGGGTCGCCACCCAGCTCGCACGCGAAGGCGTCGACGCGGTCGCGATCCACGGAAATCGGACCCAGGGCCAGCGCGAACGTGCCCTACGATCGTTTCGTTCGGGGCATGCACTTGCACTCGTCGCGACCGACGTCGCTGCCCGAGGCATCCATGTCGACGATGTCGCGTGTGTCGTGCACTTCGACCTTCCGACCGATCCGAAGGACTACGTGCACCGCTCGGGACGAACAGGTCGTGCGGGTGCGACCGGCGTCGTCGTGGGCTTCGCAATGCCGGACCGTCGCAAGGACACGAACAAGCTGTTGCGCGAACTCGACCTGGATGTCCGGGTCACCGAGCCCGACGTCGAGGCGCTCCCCCACACTCCGGCTCGCACGCCCCGCCGGACATCGTCTGATGGTGGGAGCGCGAACCGTCGACCCGCACGGCCGACCACCGCCTCGGGAGCCTCGGGCGGGAAGCCGTCGGGGCACAAGTCCTCCGGACGGAGGCCCAAGCCGAAGCCCGATTCGCCGCGTGACACACGGGCCGGGAGGGCCAAGTCCGCCGCCGATCCACAACGTTCCCGCGACCTCGGCGGCGAAACCGGAAGTTCCCGAACCACCGATCGGCGCCGCCGGGATGACGGTGGCCCGGCGCGGTATGGCCGATCCGAAGACCAGCGATCGCACGGTTCGAAGCCCGGTGGACAGAAATCGTGGGGTCCGAAATCCGGTCAATCGACCGCCGGCAGTTCGCGGGACGAGCGTCCCCGATCGGGTGGCTCGAAATCGGCTGGTTCCAACTTCGGTGGTTCGAAACCCATGGGTTCGAAGCGCGGTGGTTCGACCTCCCGTGGTTCGACCTACAGCGGTCCGAATTCCCGAGGGCCGAAGGTTGCGGGTTCCACATCGAGCAACTCGGCATCCCGCGGCGCGGGCACACCGCGATCGTCCGGGTGGCACCAGGACGGCGGACGGTCCGGCAACGGTGGGCGGCCAGGAGCAAACCGAAGCAACGGTGGTCCCCGCGGTGGCCGGCCGTCGAAGCCCCGTGGCAAGTCGCCGTCTCCGGGTCCGCGACGGTCGAAGTCGGGTCCAGCAGGTGGCCGCGGCCGATCATCGACCTGACCCGGCACGGGGTCCGGTTCGGCCCACCGACGCGAACCGTCTCCGCCCGCAGCGCCAGAATGCCACCGAGCGACAGCCACCCACTAGGATCGCAACCTCACGGTGATCGTAGCTCAGTTGGTTAGAGCGCCGCGTTGTGGTCGCGGAGGTCGGGGGTTCGAGTCCCCTCGGTCACCCCAAGTCGAATGTCCGCTCGGTTGCGGACGCCATGTATGATCATCGGGCGCCTCTAGCTCAATGGTAGAGCAACGGACTCTTAATCCGCAGGTTCCGGGTTCAAATCCCGGGGGGCGTACCACCCGAACCCGCCGGGGCTGTTGATCGGCGGCGGTCACCGTCTGCGATGACGCCGGCCGTCGCTCGGCGTACGCGAAGCCCGTCACGTACCCCTGGGGTCCGTGGGCCGTCACTAGGCTGCCGCGATGCCAGAGGAACCGCCCGCATGGTTACGAAAGCAACCCCGCCAGCAGCGGGCGATCGACCGCGTCGAAGCACTCCTCGACACCGCGGAGGCCACCTTCGGGGAGCTCGGCTACGACAACACCACCACGAATCTGATCGCCGATCGGGCCGGCATCCCGGTCGCGACCCTGTATCGCTGGTTTCCTGACAAGGCCGCGATGGCCGAAGGCCTCGCGGCGCGCTATCTCAACCGCCTCGCGGACTCCTACGCGGTCCTCATCGTCGAAGCCCCACCTCGAAGCGGCCTCCTGCGTCGGGCGGTCCACGATCTGGCACGGCTGGTCAAGGAGAGTCCGGCGCTCCCGGCGATCGTCGCGGCCGCGACCTCATCTGCGGGCGGAGCGCTCCGCGAAACGTTGCACGGCGGTGTCGCGCTCACGATCCGATCGCTGGTCCCGACGGTCGCCGACTCCGATCTCGAACGCATCGCAGACATGCTGACGACGATCACCATCGCCGTCCTCGGTTCGACGATGTACCTCGAGGGCGCCGAATACGACGCTGCCGTCGACGAGTTCTCGAATCTCGTCGTCGCCTGGATGACCGCACGGTTCCCGCCCGAAGGTGACCCGATCTGGGACCTCGTGGACCCGCTGGTCACTCCCCTGGCCCCGAGTCCGCCCGAATTCCGGCGACACGACGTCGCGGAACCGGAAGCGGGCGCATCGTAGCGCTGACCTCGACCTCGACGGCGCCGGTGTACGCGAGCAAACCCGGCCATCACGAGTCCGCTCGAGAGCTCAGAGGATGCGCCGACAGGCGAATCCGACCAATGAGCACAGCGGCTTTTCTCCAAGCGGAGCTTGGGGATCGTCAATCGTGAGCCGAGGCAGATGCAACCTGTCCGCGCAGCTTGTCAGCGCAGGATCTGCGCGAGTTCACCGATGATCTGCGCGATCGCCACGTGATCCTCGTGATCCGACGTGCCCTCGGCACGTTCGGAGACCTGTTCGGCCAGACGGCGCAGGGTGAGCGCCACCTCGTTCGCCTCCGTCTGCGTGACGTCGATCCGGTCACCTCGCAGGAACGGCGAAATCTGATCCTGTTGGACGCGCAGCGTCGCCAACGCGGCACCCGTGTCGAGACGACCGTCGATCACCGCTCGGGCCGTCTCGATGACGATCCGAACTCGATCCCTCGGATTCATGGACCCGGTGTCGAAGGCATCGACGGGCCGTCGCGCGGGACGCCGGGCACGACGCTCGTCGCCGGGCCGCCCTCGAAGCCGCTGAACGTACCGTTCGTCGAAGGGCCGGAAGGGCCGAACCCAGCCATGCCGAGATCGAGCTGATTCTCGGTCATCCCGCAGTGCGCCGTCGCGTACGTCGACAACGAGTACACCGCCGACAGGGTCCCGTGATGGGACTGCATCTCGACGTAGAACGCGCCGAGCCGCTCCTGGCTGACGGTCTGGTCGATCGGCGCCATCCGGTGGGTGCCGTCAGGTCCGACGATCCGTACGATGGTCGGCTCGGGCGTGCCGTGAGCCAGGCGATGCGAGATGCGTTCGGCCGCATCGCCCAACGCAGCGACGTTCGCCCGGATCGAACGTGGTGCGACGCGTTCGAGTGAACGGAACTGCTTCGCACCCGCTCCGACCACGGCCGAGGCGTGCGCCGCGCTGCCGTCGCCGACCTCACCCGCCAAGTGCATGAACGACGGCGCAGTCTTCAATTGCGCACAGAACGCCGCCTGGTCACCGTCGTACTTCGCGCAGCCGACGAACATCGCCACCATCACGAGCACGATCACGACGACGGCCACGATCCGACCGATCCGCACCCGACGTGGCCGGCTGGTTCCCCCGGCCGAACGCGGTGTCGTGCGTGACGATTCCGGTTGATGCTCATCCGATGCGTTCGGTGTGCCCCGTCGTGCGACGCCGCGCCTGGCACCCGCGGACCCGTGCGATCCGGGTGCGCCACCGGACGCGGATCGTGTCACCGGGCCGCCTCCGCCAACGATCGGAGCTCGGCGACCGCGTGCGACAGGCCCGCAGGATCCCGGTACAACGCCGATCCCGCGACGAGCACGTTCGCACCGGCCCGTGCTGCGCCGGCGATCGTGTCGACGCCGATGCCACCGTCGACCTCGATGTCGACGTCGTGGCCCGACGACCCGATCATCTCGGCGATCCGTGCGATCTTCGGTTCCATCGTCGCGATGTAGGCCTGACCACCGAATCCCGGGTTCACCGTCATGACCAACACCATGTCGACGAGATCGAGCACGTTCTCGACCGCACTCGCCGGGGTCGCCGGATTGAGTGCCACGGCCGCGGTCGCGCCGAGTTCACGGATCGCACCCAGGGTGGAATGCAGATGCAGGCACGCTTCGGCGTGCACGATCAAGCGCGTGCACCCGGCCTCGACGTACCGGGCGGCCAGCTCACCCGGGTTCGTGACCATGAGATGAGCTTCGAATGGCAGATCCACGTGTCGTCGACACGCAGCGATCACATCGGGTCCGAACGTGAGGTTCGGGACGAAGTTGCCGTCCATGACATCCCACTGGATGTGATCGACGCCGGCGTCCGCGAGATCACGACACGCCTGCCCCAGGTTCGCGAAATCGGCGGGCAGCACCGAAGGGACGATCTTGATCGGGCGCGGCAGTCGACTCACCGGCACATTCTCCCACGAACGTTCTTGCGTGTCGCATCGGACCCCGCACCCGCCTCGTATCGACGATCTCGACCGAAGGGCCTGGCGTGGCTCGCCGGTAGGGTGACATCGGTGGAACCGTTCGAGATGACCGTCGACACGATCGCGGCGGGAGGTGACGCCGTCGGGCGGGACCCCGACGGCCGCGCGACCTTCGTCGCGGGTGCGCTGCCGCACGAACGCGTCCGTGTCGAGATCGACCGTGTCGCGAAGCGCTTCGCGCACGCCCACGTCGTCGACGTCCTTCGACCGTCACCCGATCGCATCACCCCACCGTGTCCCCACGTCGCACGGGGCTGCGGTGGATGCGGCTGGCAGCACATCGACCTCGACGTACAGCGACGTTTCAAGCGCTCGGTTCTCGCCGAGGCGCTCGAG
>JAFDWI010000248.1 GCA_018268545.1 Actinomycetota bacterium | reverse complement strand
GATACGGTCACTCGGGGAGCCATGGCGTCATTCTGGCCCGAACCCGTGACGTCTGCCATCCTTGAGGCGTCCGACGTACTCGACCGAGCACACCGGACGATCCTCGAACCATGAAACCCGATCTCCTCTCGAACGGCCGAAGTGTCGGGCCCGGCCGGTTGGCGGCCACAGTGCTGTGCGTCTGGGCCATGGTCGCCGTCTCGGTGGCGCGACCGGCCGTCGGCGATCCCGCACCGGGCGGGTCGGGCACAACCGTGCATGCCGCGCACATCTCCCCCGCGCTCGACCAGGTCCGGGTTTCGAGCCCGTCCTTCCGTCGAGCAACGGCAGCTCTCGACTCGCTCGGCGCTCAACTCCATTCCGAGACGTCGCAGCTCGATTCGTCGAACGTGCAGCTGATGGAACTGACCGCACAAGCCAAGCGCCTCGATGACGCGATCGCCCGGAACACGGCGATCAAGGCGAGGGCCGACCGACAGATCGCCTCACTCCGGACCCAGTTGCGTCGCCTCGCGCTCCAGGCATACGTGGGCTCCGAAGACCGCACGAGCGCGGACGCTGCCGCCATTTTCGACGGTGACGCCGCGCTCGCGAACCGGACCTCGGTGACGTTGCGGGATGCGGTGACCGGCACGGCCAACGCGCACTACCGGACCCAACTCGCGGTGTCGAACGCAACAGGCCGTCGACTCCTGAAGGATCGGGCGACCGCGGCCCGGGTGGCCACCGATCTCGAAGGAGTCGACGCAAGGATCGCCTCGCTCCACGAGGCCATCGATCGGGACAACGCTCGCCTTCCCGCAGCGACGGCACTCGTGGCCCAGACGCGCGCGACGGCATTCGTCGACGGTACGGATCTCCCGCTGGTCGCGCTCGACGCGTACGTCCACGCGACGTCGATGGCCGCGCTGATGCGACCGGGGTGTCATGTCGGTTGGTCGCTCCTCGCCGGAATCGGCGAAGTCGAGTCCGGACAAGGGTCCTACGGGGGAACCGAGGTGAGAGCCGACGGCACGCTCACGCAGCCGATCTACGGGATCCCACTCGACGGGACCGGCGGGAACGAGACGATCGTCGCGGCCGACGGGTCCTACATGCGTGCCGAAGGTCCGATGCAGTTCCTGCCTTCGACGTGGGCGGCGGTCGGCGTCGATGGTGACGGCGACGGCGTTGCGGACATCCAGAATCTCTACGATGCGGCGGCGACCGCGGCGATGTACCTGTGCCGGAACGGTGTCGACGTCGCGACGGCCGCGGGTCTGCGTTCGGCGATCCTGAGCTACAACTTCAGCGGGGCCTACTTCGCGAGCGTCACGGCGGCGGCAAAGGGCTACGCCGAGGCACTCCCCGACGTGCCCGGGGCGTGATCGACCACGTGCGCGCCGATCCGCACCACCGGTTGCTCCGTCGACATCCCCGGGGCGAGCGGCACCCCGACACCTGCTGCTTCCGCACGCGCCTGGTAGTGCGCTGCTTCGGCCGGGCGACCCATGGCACGGAGCAGGGTCGCGAGATTCGCATCGCACTCACCGGCGCTCGTCAGTGCATCCACCTCTCGGAACCGCCGGTACGCGACCGCGAAGCGACGGCCCGCTTCCTTGAGGCGTCCGGCGTCGTAGAACACGACGCCGAGGTTCTGGTCGCACGCCGCCGCTTCCTCGGGCATGTCGATCGCCAAGAAGATGTCGCGGGCCTCGGTGAAGTATTCGATCGCGTCGTCCAGCGACCCGAGGTCGTGGAGCAGAAATCCGAGATTGTGATCCGCGGCGGCCACACCGACCCGGTCGCGTAGCCCCAGGAACGTCTCGCGAGCCACGACCATCGCGTTGACCGCGTCGTCCAACAGCCCGAGCTCGCCCAGCAGGACCGCACAGTCGTGGCGGAGGGTGGCCATGTCGGTCGCTGAAACACGGTCCTCGAGCAGTTCGATGGCGGTGGACTGGTCGTCGATCGCATCGGAGTACCGTCCGGAGCTCCGAGCCAGACCCGCCCGCACTGCGCACAACCGACCGACCGCGATCGGATCCGAATCGGCGTCCACGATGTCGAGCAGCTCTTCGATCCCGTCGGCAACGACGTCGACCCGTCCGACCCCCTCGAACGATCCGACCGTCGCCGTCAGCACCGCGACGCCGGTGCCGATCGGGCCTTCTTCGATCGACGACCGGAGCGAATCGGAAAGGCACGAGATCGCTTCGGTGACGTCACCCGATTCGATCGCGGCCCGTATCCGTCGTGCGCTCGTCGTCACTTCGTTCATCGGGCGTGGCGGTTCCATGGGTCGTCGATTCTCGCTGCTCATCGCTCCACCGGTGGATACCCGCCGGTGACCACCCGGTCGGCGCCACGAACTCGTCGCAGACGGAGCGGGATGTTCGAGAGTGTAGGGAGCACCATGTCGGTCCGACCACTTCGGAGCCGATACGATCACCGGACGAGATCACGCGGACGTGTCGTTTGACACTCCGCACACACGGCTCTACCGTGCCGGTTCTCACGGACCCCGGTCACCGGGTTCCGACGAGGCCAACGGGCTGACCACCGGGGAAGATCGAATCTCCGGTCCGCAACGAACTCCAGGGGATCAACCGACAGATGCGCGACCAGCAGATCAGGCCTCGGCCAATCCGGACGACCGTTCCTCCGAACGTCGAAGGTCGACAGGAGTGAGGGTCGCCCGGAAGGTTCTCCTCAGCCTTCTCCGGCTCGCGGGAGCGGTCGTCGCCGTCTCGTTCCTGACGTTCCTGCTCGCCCACAAGATCCCCGGTGATCCGACGGCGATCATCCTGCAGGACAAGGTCAACACCATGGTTCCCTGCGGGTCCGTGCTGCTCGGCGAGACCGTCGACTGCGGTGCGCTCGCACCCAAGGTCGTCCACCCGCGGGGAACCGAAGCTCCGGGCGCGGTGACCTCGGTGTGCCACGCCGACCGGTGCGTGATCGCGAGCGACGCCCTCCGTCACCAGATGGGGCTCGACCAACCGGTGCTCACCCAGTACGTGCACTGGGCGGGCAAGGCGATCCACGGTGACTTCGGGACCACCTACGACACCCAGCCGCAACCGGTCTGGCCGCAGATCGCACAGGCGTTGCCACCGACGCTCGAGTTGATGATCATCGCGATGGTGCTCTCGTTGATCATCTCGATCCCCCTCGGCATCTACGCGGCTTATCGCGAACACCGTCTCGGTGATCGGATCCTCACGACGGCGAGCTTCCTGTTCGTCGCGTTGCCGAACTTCGTGCTCGCGATCTTCCTGATCATCATCTTCGTGACCTGGATGGGTGCGGTGCAGTCGGTGTACGTCCCGTGGAGCAACGGCGTCGGCAAGAACCTGTCGACCCTGGCGATCCCTGCGGTCGCACTGTCGCTGGGAATGGCCTCGGTCTACCAACGTCTGCTGCGTACCGACATGATCGCGACCCTCCAGGAGGACTTCATCCTCATGGCTCGTGCCAAGGGCCTGCCGACATGGCGCATCCTGACCCGCCATGCCCTGCGCCCGTCGTCCTTCTCGCTGCTGACCGTGTTCGGCATCAACGTCGGAACGCTCATCGGTGGCACGGTCATCATGGAGGTGATGTTCTCGATCTCCGGGATCGGGAAGCTCATCACCAAGAGCATCTACGTCCGGAATTATCCGACGATCCAGGCCATCGTCGTGCTGATCGCGGCGGTGTACGTCGCGGCCAACGTCCTCACCGACATCTTCTACAGCGTTCTCGACCCCCGGATTCGGCATGCCTGAAATTTCCGCACAAACCGAACCGGATCCGATCGCAACCGATTCGCCGGACGCCGACACCGAAACCGTGGCGAAACGAAAGCGGATGGGCGTCACCTTCTGGATCGCCATCGGGTGGGTCGCGCTCGTGGTCTTCGGTGCGATCTTCCAGCCGATCCTCCCCCTGCAGTCGACCACCAAGCCGGACCCGTGTTCGACGTATGCGGCGACGATGGCCAACTACGGGATCAGCGGGACCGCGGCACAGCTGTACAACAACTCGCAGGCCGACAGCCCGCGCCAGGCGCAACAGATGGCCGATGCGGGCACGAAACCGCCGGCCGATTCGATCTCGGCTTGTCCCAACCCCACGCTGAACTCGAAGACGAACGCGTTCCCGAGCGCGCAACACTGGCTCGGGACCGACAGCGCGGGGCGTGACACCTTCGCCCGGATCGTGGCGGGTGCCAAGGTGGCCCTCCTCGTCGGCCTGGTTGCTGTCGGCGTGGGCATGATCCTGGGTACGTTGATCGGTCTGATCGCGGGCTACTTCCGGGGTGCGGTCGAAGGGATCATGATGACCTTCGTCGATGTCGCGCTCGCGTTCCCGGCGTTGATCCTCGCGATCGCCATCGTCGCGTTCCGCGGGCAATCGCTGTTCAACGTCTGCCTCGCGATCGCGATCGTGGCCACGCCCGGGTTCGCCAGGCTGTCCCGAAGTTCGACCCTCACGTTCTCCGAACGCGAGTTCGTGATGGCGGCGCGGGTCATGGGCGCGTCGCATCGAAGGATCATCTTCCGGGAGATCCTTCCGAACGTCGCCCTCCCGGTCGTCGCGTTCTACCTGCTCGCCGTCGCGATCGCGATCGTCGCCGAGGGCGGCCTCGCATTCCTCGGGCTGTCGGTTCCTCCCCCGACCCCGAGTTGGGGGACGATGATCCAGGACGGCTACAACGTCATCAACGATTCGCCGTTCGTGGTCATGGTTCCCTCGATGGTCATGTTCGTCACCGTGCTGGCGTTCAACTACATCGGCGATCGGTTCCGGGAACGGTTCGACGTCAAGGAAGCGGCACTGTGAGGACGGCCGGATCATGAACCAACCCTCGCCCACCTTGCAGACGTCGACCTCGAAGACCGGCCTCGCGGCACTCGGACTGCAACCGGTGCCCGGTGCACCACTGCTCGAACTCGACGATCTGCGCACGTACTTCGAGATCGGAGCGGGCACGGTTCACGCCGTCGACGGGGTGTCCCTGAAGGTCGATCGGGCGATGACGCTCGGCGTCGTCGGAGAATCCGGTTCCGGCAAGACCGTCCTGAGCCGCTCCGCGATGGGCCTGTTGCGATCCGGGAACCTCCGCCAGAGCGGCCAGGTCCGCTATCAAGGCCACGACCTCATCGCCATGGCGGACAAGACCCGGCGTCGCCTCTGGGGCACCGAGATGGCGATGGTCTTCCAGGATCCGATGACGTCGCTCAACCCGGTCATGAAGATCGGACGCCAGATCACCGAGTCGCTCCGTTATCACCTCGGCATGTCGAAGTCCGAAGCCCGTGAGGCCGCCCTGGTGGGGCTGAAATCCGTCGGGATTCCCGCCCCCGAGCAGCGGATCGACGAGTACCCGCACCAGCTCTCCGGCGGCATGCGCCAACGCGTCACCATCGCCGTCGCGCTCGCCTGTGGACCGAAGCTGTTGTTCGCGGACGAGCCGACCACAGCGCTCGATGTCACCGTCCAGGCGCAGATCCTGGACCTGCTCGACCATCAACGACGTGAACGCAACATGGGGATGATCCTGGTCACCCATGACCTGGGTGTCGTCGCGGGCCGCGCCGACGTGGTCGCGGTGATGTACGCAGGGCAGGTGGTCGAGATCGCCCCGACCGCCGAGCTGTTCGGAAATGTGCGGATGCCCTACACCGAGGCGCTCCTGCGTGCGATCCCGAAGCTGGACGAGGCAAGCCACACGAAACTGAACGTCATCTCCGGTCGACCGCCCGATCTGATCAAACCGCCCAAGGGTTGCCGGTTCGCGCCGCGGTGCCCGTACGCCCAGTCCAAGTGCCGGAACGAACCGCCGCCGCTCGTCGAATCCTCCACCCCGGGCCACGCATACCGGTGTTGGTTCCCCGTCGGATCCGACCAGGGCTCGACCCAGCTACCCGCGCCCGTGGTCCGTGAGCCGGCACCCGATCCGGCACCGGACGGCGCGCCGAAGATCCAGCCGACCCCTCCTCCGAAGGCTCCCGAGCGCCGGATCACCGCCGTGGAGCGCTCGGAAAACGCTCCGGAGAATCCAAATGAGTGAGCCGGGAACCGCCCATCTTCGCGACGACACGCTGTTGAGCGTCGAGCATCTCGTCGTCGAGTTCCCCGCCGGACGGGGTCGCAAGGTCCACGCCGTGAGTGACCTGAGCATCGACATCCGCAAAGGAGAGACGCTCGGTCTCGTCGGTGAGTCCGGATGCGGAAAGTCGACGACCGGTCGCGCCATCATGCAGCTCCCGTCCCCGACGAGCGGTTCGGTCTCCTACGACGGCACCGAGGTGACGAAGCTCTCCCGGGCCGACCTGCGCCGGTTGCGCCCGAAGATGCAGATGATCTTCCAGGATCCGATCTCTTCGTTGAACCCCCGGCGCAAGGTGGGTGACATCGTCGCCGAGCCGTTGCAGATCTGGGGAATCGGAACCCCCGAGGAGCGGGTCGCGAAGGTGCGTGAGGTGCTCGACGCATGCGGGCTCGATCCCGATGTCGCGATGGGGAAATATCCGCACGAGTTCTCGGGCGGTCAGTGCCAACGCATCTGTGTCGCCCGCGCCCTCGTGTTGGATCCCGCCGTGATCATCTGCGACGAACCGGTCTCGGCACTCGACGTCTCGGTCCAGGCCCAGATCCTCAACCTGCTCGAGGAGATGAAGGAGCGCTACGGGCTCACGTTGGTGTTCATCGCCCATGATCTCGCCGTCGTGAAGAACGTGTCGGACCGCGTCGCGGTCATGTACCTCGGAAAGCTCTGCGAGACCGGCACACCCGACGATGTCTACGGTTCACCGGCGCATCCGTACACCGCGGCGCTGCTCGCCTCGATCCCCAAACCCGAGGTTCGATCCGGCTCGGAGGAATCCGCGCCGTTGTCGGGCGAGTTGCCGTCTCCGATCGATCCTCCGAGCGGCTGTCGATTCCGCACCCGTTGCCCGTACGCACAGGACATCTGCGCGCAGGTCGAACCCGAGGTCCGCGATGTCGGGAACGGCCATTTCGTGGCCTGCCACTTCCCCCTGGTGCGTCGCCCGAACGAACCGGCGACCGCCACCTTCTGACACCGCAGGTACTTCGGTCCGCGTGTGCAAGGATGGACCGATGGCACAGCCCCCTGCATTCGAAATCGACGAGAACCTGATCTATCGGGCGACGATCACGACGGGTCGTGGCACCATCGTCGCCGACCTCGACCCCCAACTCGCACCGGTCACGGTCAACAACTTCGTCGCCCAGGCGCGAACGGGCTTCTACGACGGCCTGACGTTCCATCGTGTGGTTCCCGAGTTCGTGATCCAGGGTGGCGACCCGGACGGTACCGGTCGAGGAGGGCCCGGCTACAAGTTCGCCGACGAGCCGGTCAAGGCGGAGTATCTCGACGGCGCGGTCGCGATGGCGAACGCGGGTCCCGACACGAACGGTTCGCAGTTCTTCATCTGCATCGACGACTGCCGGTCGAAACTGACCCCGAACTACAACCTGTTCGGGTACGTCGTCGACGGACTCGACGTCGCGAAGTCGATCCAGGTCGGTGACGTCATGACGACCGTCGCGATCACCGAGATGCCGCGCTGACCGTGCCCACGGGCCGTCCTCGTGGATGAATCCTTCACCGCTGTCTTCGATGCGCTGACCGACGAGTTCGGTGATCGCCCCGCGCTCGTCCACGGGCATGAACGATTCCGATTCGTCGATGTCCGGGATCGTGCGAATCGCTTCGCGAACCTGCTCGCGGGCCACGACATCGGCCTGCGTCACGATCCCGGATCGACCGAGGCGTGGGAATCGCCGCACGACCACGTGGCGCTCTATCTCCGAAACGGGCCGGACTATCTGATCGGGATGCTCGGCGCCTGGCGTGCCCGGGCGTGTGCGACCAACATCAACTACCGCTACGTCGCCGACGAGCTCGCCGGGGTGTTGAACGACCAATCGGCAGCTGCGATCGTCTACCACGGGTCGTTCGCGACGACGCTGGCCGAGGTCTTGGAGCGTCTCGACCGGACGCCGCTGTTGCTGCGGGTCGACGACGGATCCGGCGACGAGCTCCTGCCCGACGCGATCGACCTCGCGACGGCGCTCGCCGCAGCGGATCCCACGGCTCCCCCACGGCACGACCACTCCCCCGCTGATCGGTACATCCTCTACACCGGCGGTACAACCGGGGCGCCCAAGGGTGTGCTGTGGCGCCAAGGTGACTTCATGGTTCGCGCCCTGGGACTGGCCCGCCGCGACGGTTCGGACCTCTCGGGAACCTCCGAAGTGGTCGAACGTGCCCGCACCCGGGCCCGACTCGTGTCGATGCCGCTGCCGCCGTTCATGCACGGCGCGGCCCATTGGAACGCCCTGAGCACCTGGTTGTCCGGTGGATCGGTGGTGATCCCCGAAGAGGTTCGGACGTTCGATGCCGCCGAAGCCCTCCGGACCGCTGCCCGTGAGCGGGTGAGCGCGATGGTGATCGTCGGCGACGCATTCGCCCGGCCACTCGCCGAAGCCCTCGACGGCGGCGCACCGCCCCCACGCGACCTCCGTCACATCTTGTCCAGCGGTGCGATCTTGTCTCGCCCGGTGGCCGATCGCCTCCGAGAGCATCTCCCGGATGTTCGTATCCTCGACGTGCTCGGGTCGTCCGAGGCAGGCCGTCAGGCGATCAACACGACTGCACCGCACGGGGAGTTGCACAGCACCTTTCGCCCGGATTCGGGCACGGTCGTGCTCGACCCGGATCGACGGTCTGTCCTCGAACCCGGCGATCCCGCGATCGGGTGGCTCGCCACCAGCGGTCGTGTCCCCCTCGGCTACCTCGGAGACCGCACCAAGACCGAAGCGACGTTCCCGACCATCGGTGGTGTCCGCTTCGTCGTTGCGGGAGACCGGGCCCGGCTCCTCGGAGACTGGTCGATCGAACTGCACGGCCGCGATTCGGTCACGATCAACTCCGGTGGTGAGAAGATCTTCGCCGAAGAGGTCGAACGGGCGCTCAAGGAGCACCCCGACGTCGCCGATGCGCTCGTTGTCGGGCGGCCGAACGACCGTTGGGGAGCCGAGGTGATCGGAGTCGTCGCGATGCGGAGCGGTACGCAGGGCGATGGTGAGGCGTTACGAACCGTCGCGCGGCGCCACATCGCCGGCTACAAGGTCCCCAAAGCGTTCGTGTTCGTCGAGGCGGTGCCCCGGAGCCCCAGCGGCAAACCCGACTATGCCCAGGCGGCGCTCCTCGCGCGGCGCGCCACCTGAGGGCGCAACGGGCGACGCCACCGTCAGTCCTTGGTTGCCACCGCGTTCGGCGTCACGTTCATCTTCGGTTCGTACGCTGCGACCTGGATGTCACGGGCGTCCGTCCCCATCGTCGCTCGGAGGTCGCGACGGCAATCGGGGCACGGCCCCCAGTACACCTGCTCGCTCTCTGCGCCGCAGCGAGGACACCGACGCAAATCGTCCCGTTCATCGGATGCGGTCTCTGCAGGCTGTTCCACGTCTCCAACTGTGCCACAGGCCCGGCCGCGACGAGGCGGACCCGAGCGGGCATGCACAGAATCTGCGGTCCAGCCACAAGGTCCACACCGGAAATTCACAGGGTTGACCCTCTTCCTCCTCACAGGGTCCGGCTCCTATCGTGCTCCTCGACAGGCCCGCACCGGTGCCCCGAACCCGCTCGAGGAGGCAACCATGACAACCTTCGTCGTCCGGCACACCGACGATTCGACCCGTGTGGTCGACGGCGCTGACGCCTACGGTCCCGACGGGACCTTGACGACCTTCTTCGCGACGCGTGACGGTCGAGGAGTCATCGACTCGTGGGCGACGAGGGTGGCCAGCTTCCGGACCGCGGGGATCGACGGGATCGAGCGGGTCGACACGTTCGTGGATCAATGTGACCCGGCGGGCCAGAAGCCCGTCAGGTTGGCCTTCTCGTAGTCGGCCGGGTTTGCTTCGATCATCTGCCGATTGTCGGGACGCTTCGCTCCCAGGGTGACGATCAGGTCCGTGCACAGTTTGCGGTGCGTGATGTAGCTGTTGCTCCAGACGACGAAAATTCGTTTTGTCGTTCCGGCACGACGCAACAGGTTGTCCGCGAACTGGGCCGGCGTCGCCGCGTGGGTTCGTTTCACGTAGTCCGACCAGTTGACGATGTGCGGGTCGCTGAACGTCGGAAAGCTCCCGACCTCGAAGCCCGGTGTGAGGGCCCGGGTCAGGGAAGGTCCGAGCTGATCCGGGCACACCGCGACGATGTCGCCCGGTCGCCCCACGTGTTCGATGGCCGCCGCGATGTCGCCCGATTGCGTCCGAGCCAACGTCACGTTCTTGTAGCAGCCCGATGCGGCCGCGAGCACGACCAAGGCGAGCGCTCCGCGTTGCAGGATCGGACCCCGGATCAACGCCAGGCCGAACCCACCGATGACGAACGCGAAGGGGAGCCAGACCGCGTTGTACCGAGGCTGGAACGCCGTATTGGAGACGAACATCGCCGCGACACCGATCCCGATGGTCAGTCCGGCCGGCCAGGCCATCGGCCGAACCCGGGGACGCGTCCGAAGATCGAGTTCGATCCGACCGGAACCGACGCCGATCCCGAAAAGGCCGATCATGATGATCAACGCCGCGATCCAACCACCCGTCTCGTCCGTCGCGTTGATCGGTCCACCAAGTGACTGCACGGTCGTCACCAGCACGGTCGGTGGCATCGCCCGCGACGCCCACGGAGTCCCCGTGTGTGTCTGCTGGTAGAGCATGGTCGGGACCCACGGGAGGAACGTGACCGCACCGATCGCGAGTGCGATGACCACCCGAACGGCGCGCCCGGCCCGTGCTCGTTCACCCCGTCGGATGTCACGGATGATCCGGGCCATGAGGATCCCGAAGGTCGCGACACCCAGCCACAGCGCCCAGTACTGCGACCACAACAGCGCCGAGGTGCACACCGCGACGCCGACGAGGGCGAGTGGTCGAGAGCGTTCGAGCGCGGCGTCGACGCACAACCAGCCGAGGGGCACCAGCAGCATGATCAGCGAGTACATGCGATTCTCGGTCGCGTAGCGGACCATGAAAGGTGACACAGCGATGAAGACCGCCGTGCACCAGGCGACCGATCGCCCGCCGAGGCGTTTGGCGACGAGCCATGTCGCCGGGATCGAGAGCAGCCCGAAGACGCCGGGGAGCGCCCGGATCGCGCGGTCGGACTCGCCGAAGGCCGACATCCACAGGTGGAGCAGGTAGTAGTACAGCGGTGGATGTCCGTCGTGGCGGAGCGCCGTCGCGATGTGGCCGAGCGGTTGGCGCGCGATGTTGACCGTGAGCGCCTCGTCCAACCACATCGGCGATCGGGTCCAGAACCGGAGCACGACGGCGATCAGCGTGAGGACGGCGATCGCAACGACATCGAGGCGTCGCAACCAGCCGCGACGCGCCGGGAACGCGGCATCCCCGATCGGCTCGTCGTCTGTGGAGATTGTTTCGAGATCCGCTTCGGCCCCGGCCCCTCCCCCACGAGGATCGATCGTGGTTGTGTCGTCCATGTCCCGGAAACTCTAGAGGCTCGTTCGCCGCCGACACCGCACCCAACAAGCCTGTCCGCAACCAGCGGCGGGTACGACGTTTCGACGACCAGCACGACGTCGGCCGGTACGCTCGCTCCCATGGGTGACCAAGCACACGGGATGCCGACGCGAGACCCCGGCGGGGAGAGCGGGCCACCAGCGAGCGGCACCTCCGACCAACTCGAGGACGCCGCATTCGGTCGGACCGTGTGGGAACCTCCCGGCGACGTGTTCGCGACCTCCAGGATGGGCCGATTCCTGACCTGGGTGGCCGAACGCGGGGGCGGCGACCATTCGACCTATGACGACGCATGGCGTTGGTCCGTGGAAGATCCTGCCGCGTTCTGGGGTGCGGTCCGGGACCACTTCGGGCTGCCGATCCAAGGCGAGAGGTGCATCTTCGAGCCCGGTCACGAGACCCCCACGGGCCTCCCCGGTGCTCGTTGGTTCCCCGGAGCGAAGCTCAATGCCGCCACGATCATGCTCGCCGCTGCCGGGCGCCCCGATGATGCGATCGCGATCCGCTCACGATCGGATACACGGGACGACACGACCTCGACCTTCGGCGAACTCCGGGCCGAGGTCGCGCGCGTCCGTCGTGGCCTGTACGACCTCGGTGTCCGAGCAGGTGATCGGGTCGCGCTCTACGCGCCCAACATCACCGAAACGATCATCGCCTTCCTCGCTACCGCGTCGCTCGGCGCCGTGTGGACCTCGTGTGCGCCCGAGTTCGGAACCCGGAGCGTCCTCGACCGACTCACCCAGATCCGGCCCAAGATCCTCATCGCCGTGGACGGTTACCGCTACGGGGCACGGACCGTCACGCGGCACGCCGAGCGAGACGAGATCATCGGGCACCTCGACTCCCTCGAGGCGGTCGTGACGATTCCCTACCTCGATCCCGAGGCACCCACACCACCCGGATCGACCGGTTGGGCGGACCTCGACGGGCCGGTGGATCCCGGCCCCCTCGAGGTTGCATTCGACCACCCGCTGTGGGTGCTGTATTCCTCGGGGACGACCGGATTGCCCAAGGCGATCGTCCACTCCCACGGTGGGATCACCCTGGAGCATCACAAGGCACTGGCGCTGCAGAGCGACATCGGACCCTCGGATCGGTTCTTCTGGTTCACGACCACCGGTTGGATGATGTGGAACTACCTCGTCTCGGGACTCTCGGTCGGCGCCTCACTCGCCCTCTTCGACGGCGACCCCGGGGCCGACGACATGCACGCCCTCTGGCGCTGGGCGGAAGACGCCGGCGTCACCGCGTTCGGCGTTTCCGCCCCGTTCCTCGATGCATGCCGGCGCCGCGGGCTGCGCCCCCGTGACGACCACGATCTGTCGAAGATCCGCTGGGTCGGCTCGACCGGCGCGCCGCTGGGCGCGGCCTCGTACGTCTGGATCGCGCAACAGGTCGGGCCGGTTCCGATCTCGTCCATCAGCGGCGGAACGGATGTGTGCACGGCGTTCGTGGGGGGTGCGCCGTTGTTGCCGGTGCACGCAGGGAAGATCCCGTGCCGATTCCTGGGCGCCGATGTCCACGCCTTCGGCCCCGACGGCTCCGAGGTCATCGGCGTCGAAGGCGAGCTCGTCGTGACGACACCCATGCCGTCGATGCCGATCGGGTTCTGGGATGATCCGGACCGGTCGCGTCTGCACGCCGCCTACTTCGAGCGGTACCCCGGGGTCTGGCATCACGGCGACTGGATCACGATCACCGGTGACGGCGAGTGCGTCATCTCGGGCCGCTCGGACGCGACCCTCAATCGGGGTGGCGTCCGACTCGGCACCGCCGACTTCTATTCGGTGATCGGCGAGGTCGACGGGATTCGTGATTGCCTGGTGATCCATCTCGATGCGGGCACCCGGGACGAGCTCGTGGCGTTCGTCGCACTCGACGACGACCGACACCTCGACGATGCCCTGCGATCCGTGATCCGTGACCACCTACGTGCCCAACTTTCGCCGCGCCACGTCCCCGACGAGATCGTCCAGGTCCCGGCGATCCCGGTCACGTTGTCGGGCAAGAAGACCGAGGTGCCGATCAAGCGGATCCTCATGGGGATCGACCCGACCACGGCGCTCACGACCGGCGCGCTCGCGAACCCCGAGGCGATCGACGCATTCGTCGCCTGGGGTCGGTCGCACCGGGGGGCGGATCACACGCTCGAGACGTGACCGAACACGTCCGCGGGCGCCCCGCTTCGGTAATGTCGAGTGGTCCGACCGCCTCCACGCCAGGTATTTCATGACGACCGCGCCCGAAGTCCCGAATTCGACGTCGCACGAGGTGATCGTGATCGGAGCCGGGCCGGCCGGGCTCACCGCCGCCTTCCAACTCCACAAGTACGGCGTGG
>JAFDWI010000247.1 GCA_018268545.1 Actinomycetota bacterium | reverse complement strand
GTTCGACGACGTCGAGCCACCCGTTGCGACCAGGGTCACACCGGTGGCCATATGAACGCATCGGTGGTGCCGGGCGGCCATCCACCGATGCGGGCGATAGCGTTTCCACGATGTCCGCCCGTCGTCGGCCCGCCGCGCCCGGACGGCGCCATGAGTAGCCGCGCCATCGCGGCCCCGGCCGAGGAGGTCGCACCGAGGTTCGACCGCGGGTCTCTGGGCGCCGCGGTGCTCGCCGCGTCCGCTGCGGGAATCGTGCTGTTGACCGCGTGGCACGGCGGTGATCTGTCGGGACAGATCTACCGTGAGGACATCACCCGATCGTTCGGGGTGCTGCTCTGGGACACGTGGTGGTACACGGGCCACTACGTCGCCAGCTACAGCTTCCTGTCGCCGCCGGTTTCGGCACTGCTCGGGCTGCCTCTCGCGGCCATGGCCGCAGCGGTGGTGTCGGCATGGTCCTTCGACCGACTGCTGCGCGCCCGGGCCGCGACGTATGGCAAAGCCAGGGTCGATGCGGCATCGGCGGTGTTCGCGGTCGGCACGGCAGCGCCGATCCTGATCGGTCAGGTCACGTTCCTGATGGGCGAGGCCGTCGGATTGACCGCCGTGCTCGCCGCCGCGGGTCGGCGCAAGGTCCTCGCCGTCGTCCTGGCGTGCGTCACGACGATGTTCAGTCCCGTCGCAGGCATCTTCGTCGCCGTCGCGCTGGGCGCGATGCTGCTCGCCGAACCCGTCGACCGCGCGGCGCGCAGCGTCGCACTCGCGGCGACCGCCGCGCCGCTCGTGGTCTCCCTCGTGCTGTTCGGCAAGTCGGGGGCGCAACCGTTCCTCGTCGGATCACTCGCCGTGGTGCTGGCCAGTTGTCTGGTCGGATGGTTCTTCCTCCCGAGCACCGAACGGGTGATCCGTTTCGCCTGTGTGATCTACGGCGTCGGCGCGATCGCCACGTTCCTCGTTCCCAACCCCCTCGGCGGGAACATCGTGCGACTGGCCGGGTGTGTGGCTGCGCCGATCGCGATCGTGATGGTACGCCCGGATCGGCGGAAGGTCGTCGCGGTCGGGGTGGTCGGCATGATCGTCTGGCAGTGGACGCCGGCGGTTTCCGGGTTGATCTCCTCCAGTGGCGACCCGTCACGTCACGAGGCGTACTTCACCCCGCTGGTCACCGAACTCGAGACGCGAGCGCAACCTGAGCGGGTCGAGATCCCCTTCACGCGTCAACACTGGGAAGCCGCCTACGTCGCGCCGCACATTCCGCTCGCACGCGGGTGGGAACGCCAGACCGACCGGGCCGACAATCCGATCTTCTACTCGCGTACGCCGATCACCGCGGCCGCCTACCACGCGTGGCTCGACGACAACGGCGTGCGTTGGGTCGCGCTGCCCGATGTGGCGCTCGACTACTCGTCGAAGTCCGAAGCGGCACTGATCCGACGCGGATTGCCGTACCTGCACCTGGAGTGGTCGAACGCGCACTGGAAACTCTGGAAGGTGCTCGGATCGCCGGGTCTCGTCGACGGGCCGGCCACGTTGTCGATGCCCGCCCCCGACTCGATGGTCCTCGACGTGACACGGCCCGGCTCGGTGCTGGTCCGGGTCCGGTTCACCCCTGCCTGGCACGTCGTCGCGGGCCGGGCGTGCCTGTCGGCTTCGCCGGATGGTTGGACCCAGGTCCAGGCGATCGAGCCGGGCCGAATCGAACTGGTCGCGCAACCGGGCCTGACGTCCTACGATTGCCCCTCTCGTCATCCACAGAGGAGCCGCCATGACCGTCCGTGATGTCGCCCCGACCGGCGCGCCCACCTGGATCGACCTGTGGACTTCGGACGTTGAAGGCAGTCGGGCGTTCTACCCCGCGGTTTTCGGTTGGGAAGCGCTACCCGCGGACCCCGACTTCGGTGGCTACTTCCAGTTCGCGCACAACGGGCATCCCGTCGCGGGAGCGATGGGTGACATGGGCCCGATGAAAGCGAACGACACCTGGAAGATCTACTTCCAGACACCCGACATCCGACGATCCGCCGCTGCGGTCACAACCAATGGCGGTGTGCTGCACTTTCCGCCCGAGCCCGTTGGCGATCTGGGTCTCCAATGCGTGTTCAGCGACCCGTCCGGTGCCGTCGCGGGCGCATGGCAACCGCTCGGTTTCCAAGGGTTCGCCGAAGTCGAGGCGCCGGGTGCGCCGAGCTGGTTCGAGTTGCACACCCGCGACCACGCGGGTTCGGTTGCGTTCTACACCGCGGTGTTCGAATGGCGTGTCGATTCGGTGAGCGACACCGATGCGTTCCGCTACGCGACGGTACGCGATGCCGATGGTGGCGACACGGGCGTCGCCGGTCTGATGGACAACCGCGCCGACATCGCCGAGAGTGAACCGGCGTTCTGGACGATCTACTTCGAGGCCGCGGATGTCGACGCGACGATCGCGACCGCCACCTCGCTGGGTGCGACCGTCGTCGAGCCGGCCCAGGACACCCCCTATGGGCGACTCGCGGTGCTCGCCGATCCCGCCGGGGCGCGCTTCAGTCTGCGCAACACCCCGATCTGAGCCGACCGGGGTGCCACCGACACCGGTAGCGACTCGAGGCGTCGGTGGGGATGCGCCGATCGGCGCATCCTCTTGACCGGCAGCACGCACGAGATACCGTGCGAGCTCGATTGAGCGAGCGGCGCCCGCTTCGGCTCGCAGGTCACCTCCTGCACGACCCGGTGGGTGCCGACGGCAGGTTCGATGGCTCGACATGACCCTGGTCACCCTCGACCAGAGCGGCACACACCGTCGCCACCGCACGAGGATGGCCTGACCGATTGCCCACCAGCCGATCGATCACTCCGGGGCATCCGTCACGAATTCCAGTTCCTCGACGATGTCGTGCCCGCCGACCCGGCCGGCAAACTCGACGGACCGGTTGGCGAGGGTGACGTCGTCGAGCATCGAGTCGATCAGGGTGGCCATGTCCGCGCTCGACATGTCGGTCGGAGCCGTACGCCCGATGCCGAGCGCTTCGACCCGTTCCGCGTTTCCATGCTGATCGCGTCCCAGCGGGACACACAACAGTGGAATGCCGTGGACGATGGCGGAGGAGATCGTTCCGAGGCCGGCGTGGGTGACGACGAGGTCGACGTGTGACATGACCTCTTCGTGCGGGATCCATGCGGACACTTCGACGTTGTCGGGAACGTCGTCGACGCTCACGGCGGGCCCGGTGGTGACGATCCCCCGGACGCGCAGGTCGCCCAACGCGTCGACGATCCGCTGAAGAACCGGTGCTTGTGCCTGGTAGCTCGTACCGAGGCTCACCAGCACGGTCGGGGGGTGACCGGTCAGGCTCCCCAGAGGGTGCGGCGGTTCGAGCCCTCCCGATTGGCCGCCGACATGACGGACGTTCGCCGGAAGCGGCGTCGACTCCAGCGCGAAGTCGAAGTCCCGCCAGGTCAGCACAAGGACGCGACGTGCGTATCGATACTGCTCGTAGACGCTCGACATGTTCGGTAGGGCGAGTTCGGCTCTCGCCGAGTTCAACGCGTCGAGTCCCTGGTTCCAAGCGTCGTACTCACCGAACGTCGTGTGCCACAACACCGCTGCGGGAAGACGACGATGCTCGGCTGCTGCGACGGCGCCAGGGACGAAGTAGTCGGCGACGATCACGTCGACCGGGAATCGATCGACGGCATCGCTGACGTCGCGGGCAAATGCCGCCGCGGGTCCGAACCAGAGGCGTTCGCACATCGCTCGGCAGTTCTCCGCGGGATCGACCTTCCAGTCCTGGACGACCACGGTGTCGGGGTATCGGGCGTCGAAATCCGGGGCGGTCACCCACGGTTCGAAGTCGAAGCCTTGTTCGAGGATCGGGGCGGCCTGGCTCGACGCCGCGATGAATCGGACGTTGTGCCCGGCCCGAACCAGCTTTTCGGCGACGACGAGGGCCGGGCGGAGGTTGCCCCCGCCGTCGATCGTCGCGAACAGGTAGTGCGTCACGCTGTCCCCTTTTCGTGTTCGATCGAGCGGATGATTGCTTCGACCATCGCCGTGATCGTCGCGACGGCCGCGTCGCGCGACAGATGCATGTCCCGCCGGAACAGCTTCCACACATACACGTCCGTCGCCGCGATCAGCTCGGCGACGATTCGCTCACGCGATTCGGGCGTCGCTCGTTCGATCGCTTCGGCGAAGACGGCTTCGTTCCATCCACGGTGTTGCGCCCTGCCGAAAGCGAGGAACGTCTCGAGTGCTGGGATGCGATTTTCGAGTGCGAGGAAGCGGAGGGCTGCGTCCCCGCTCCGCTCGTAGCTGTCGACCAGCATGTCGACTGCTTCGGGGTATGTCGGGTGTTCGACCTCGAAGCGATGCCCACCGAACTCCGCGGTGAGGCGAGGATCGTCGAGGGTCGCGCGGAGCAGGCCCTCTTTGGAGCCGAAGTGGTTGATCACGGTCTGGAGTGCGACACCAGCCCGTGTCGCGATTTCGTTCAAGGTGATCTCGTCGTACCAATGCTCGAGACACAGCGTGATCATCACCCCGATGATGCGATCCCTCGTCGCTCGGGTCGACGCCGCCCTCGCGCTCATCCGGTATTGACGGGAGTTATTCATTGGAGTTATACTACACTCAAATGTGAACCGAACAAACCTGCAACGAACGGAGGTGTTCGTCATGGGAAGTGCAGCAATCCAGGGACGGCTCTGGGGAGCGTCGGTGACCGACTGGCTCGACAACGAGCCGTTCTGCACGCCGGTCTACGACGCGGTGTTCGACGAGTTGACACTCCCGGCACGGTCGCGCCTCCTCGACCTCGGGTGTGGAGCCGGGCTCGCGATGTCGATGGCCGAGGAGCGGGGACTCATCGTGTCCGGGTTCGACGCCTCCGGCCCGATGATCGACGTTGCCCGTTCCAGAGTGCCCGGAGCGGACATCCGACAGGGTGACCTCGAGGCACTGCCGTACGACGACGGAACCTTCGCCTGCGTCACCTCGTTCAACGCCGTGCAGTTCGCCGCTGACCCCGTCGCCGCCTTGGGCGAGGCCCGACGGGTCACCACACCGGGTGGGAAGGTCGCGATCGTGACGTGGGGGGAAATGGACAAGTGCGAGTCCCGATTCCTTCTCGCGGACGTTGCCGCCCTCGTGTCGCCGGGGGCTTCCCACGGTCAGGGCCCGTTCGCGCTCAGCGAACCCGGGAAGCTCGAGGCATTCGCGCGTGATGCGGGTCTGACCCCGATTTCCATCGGGGACGTCGCGGCCCCGTTCACCTTCTCGTCGCTCGACGAGGCCGTCCGCATCCAGGCGTCAGCCGGGCCAATTCAACGGGCAATCGAGGTGGCCGGGACGGACGCGACCATCGACAC
>JAFDWI010000246.1 GCA_018268545.1 Actinomycetota bacterium | reverse complement strand
TTTCTGGTCGGGATCGTCGCCGGCATCGTGTGGACGGCTGCAAAGGTCGCGATCCCGGTGTTGATAAGTGTCGCGATCGACCACGGCATCATCGCCCGTGACACCCGCGCCATCGTCCGATGGGGTTTCGCGATCGCGGCGGCCGGGGTCGTCTCAGCGATTTTCACGGGGACGCGCCGCTACTGGGCGTTTCGCGAGGCGCGATGGGCCGAGGCAGACCTCCGCCACCGGATGTTCGCCCACCTGCAGGCCCTCCACTTCGCGTACCACGACGATGCACGGACCGGGCAGTTGATGAGCCGCGCCAACACTGATCTCCAGCAGATCGTCAACTTTCTCGTGATGATCCCGCTGACGTGTGCCAACGTGCTCACCACCGTCGGGGCAGCGATCGTGATGGTGAGCATCGACTGGCGGCTCACCGTCCTCGCCGTGGGGGCCCTACCCCTGTTGAACATCTTCGCCAAGCGGTTCGCGTCGCGCCTGCACCCGGCGGCGCTCGGCGTGCAACCGGAGTCGGCGGCGCTCGCCGAGGTCGTCGAAGAGACCGTTGCCGGCATCCGGGTCGTCAAGGGTTTCGGGACCGAGCCGATCCAGGCCGAACGACTCGACGACGCGGCGGCGCGTCTGTACGGACAGTCGATGGAGACCGCCCGGATCCGGGCGCGATTCATGCCGATCCTCGACGTGCTCCCGATGATCGGGCTCGTCCTGGTGATGTTCTACGGCGGCCACCTGGTGATCCAGGGACGGCTCAGCCTCGGTGACCTGGTCGCGTTCAACGCGTATGTGGTCCTGCTGATCTGGCCGTTGCGGATGCTCGGCAGCATCGTCGACCAGGCACAGCGTGCCGCGGTGTCCGCGGGTCGGGTCGACGAGGTGCTCCGCGTCGCGCCGGAGGTCACCGACCCCGCTCGTCCGATCCCCGTTCCCCGAGCAGGCGGACGGATCGAGTTCCGCGATGTCCGCTTCTCGTATCCGGGGACCGACGTCGTCGTGCTCGACGGCCTCGACCTGATCGTGGAGCCCGGCGAATCGGTCGCGCTCGTGGGAATGACCGGATCGGGGAAATCGACCGTCGCGAAACTGATCCCTCGGTTCTACGACGTCGGATCCGGAGCCGTGATGATCGACGGTGTCGACGTTCGTGCGGCGCGCGTCGCCGATGTGCGTCGGTGTGTCGGGATCGTGTTCGAGGACACGTTCCTGTTCAGCGACACGATCGCGGCGAACATCGCTTTCGCAGATCCCGACGCGCCCCGGGCCCGGATCGAACGCGCTGCGCGCCTTGCCGGGGCGCACGAATTCATCGGTGAACTCCCCGACGGGTACGACACGGCTCTCGGCGAGCGTGGGTTCTCGTTGTCCGGCGGTCAACGGCAACGGATCGCGATCGCCAGGGCGATCCTCGCCGATCCGCCCATCCTCATCTTGGACGATGCCACCTCTGCGGTCGATCCGAACAAGGAACACGAGATCCGCGCGGCGATGCAGGAGGTGATGACCGCACGCACCACGATCGTCATCGCGCATCGGCCTGCCACGATCGCCATGGCCGATCGGGTGGTGTTGATCGATCGAGGCACGGTTGCTGCGACCGGGACCCATCAGGACCTGCTCGAATCGAGCGAGCGCTACCGTGAGATCCTCGCTGCTGCCGAGCGCGAGCCGGCTGTCGGTGGAGGCACCGGGTGAACGCGCGCTCCCCACGTCATGTGTGGACTCCGCCGGAGCCACCGCCGGTGCGCACGCATCGCGAGGACCACCCGCGTGACTGGGCGGAGACCCGGCGTCTGCTCGGACGGCTGGCTCCCGTCGCCGAGCCCTACAAGCGCCGACTGGTCGTCGGTGCGTTGCTCGTCGTGGTCTATGCGCTCACGATCCTTGCCGGGCCCTACCTGTTGAAGATCGCGATCGATCGGGGCATCGCGAGGCACGACGGACGGGTGCTCGATTTCGTCGTCGTGGCGTATGTGATCGTCACCGTGATCTCGTGGCGGGTCGAGGGCCTCCAGATCAAGGCGATGGCACTGGTGGGCGAGGGGTTTCTCCGCGACCTGCGCTCTCGGGTCTTCGCCCAACTCCTTCGCCTGTCGATGCCCTTCTACGACCGGGCGTCGTCCGGCGTCGTCGTCTCGAGGATGACCTCGGACATCGACGTGATGGAGAACCTGGTTCAACAGGGACTGATCCTGATCGTCACGAACGTCGTGTTGCTCGGTGTCGCGATCGTGGTGCTCGCCGTGGTCTCCTGGCAGTTGTTGTTGCTGTGTCTGGTCCCGCTTCCGGCGGTCGCGTTCGCGACGATCAAGTTCAACCGGGATTCGAATCGGTCCTACCTGCTGATCCGGGACTGGATCGGGCTCACGCTCACCTCGCTGCAAGAGGGCATCAGCGGGGTGCGCGTCATCCAGGCGTTCGATCGTTCCGGGGTCGAGGTCAAGCGGTTCTCCCGGCACAATCGCGGTCTCTACGACGAGTACATGCACTCGGTGCTGATCTCGTGCTGGTACCTCCCGATCATCGAGTTCTCGGGACTGATCACCACCGCGTTGATCATCACGGTCGGTGGGGTGCTCACCGTCCACGGCACGGTCACGATCGGGACGATCACGTTCTTCGTGTTGAGCCTGTCGAACCTGTTCGACCCGGTCCAGCAGCTCAGCCAGTACGTCAACCAGGTCCAACAGGCCGGGGCAGGACTCTCGAAGCTCGCCGATCTGCTCGACGAACCTGTCGACGTCCCCGATCCGGACGTCCCGGTTCCCGCGCCGGACGTCGGCGAGATCGTGGTGTCCGGGTTGTGGTTCGGGTACGGCAACCCGACCGCGCTCGCCCCGGACGCGACGGTCGACCGACCGTCCGATGAGACCGACCCGGCTCGTTTCGTGCTCCGAGACGTCGACCTGGTGATCGGCGAAGGCGAGCACCTTGCGCTGGTCGGTCCGACGGGAGCGGGGAAGTCGACGCTGGCAAAGCTCGTCGCCCGGTTCTACGACCCGACGGCCGGTTCGGTCACCTTCGGCGGCATCGACCTTCGTGCGATGTCGGGCTCTTCGTTGCGCACGCGGATCTGTGTCGTTCCCCAGGAGGGGTTCTTGTTCAGTGGGACGATCCTCGAGAACGTTCGCCTCGTCCGGCCGGATGCGTCCGAGGCCGAGGTGATCGCGGCGTTCGATCGGCTCGGCATCCGGGGCCGGTTCGAGTCGCTCCCCGACGGGTTCGCCACCGAGGTCCACGAGCGAGGCTCGCGGTTGTCGGCGGGCGAGAAGCAGCTCGTGTCGCTCGCTCGTGCAGCGCTGGCCGATCCTGCCGTGCTCGTTCTCGACGAGGCGACGTCGTCACTGGACCCGGGAACCGAGTCGGTCGTGGAGTCGGCCCTGGAACGCCTGATGGCGGATCGGACCGTGATCATGATCGCCCACCGCCTGTCGACCGCCGAGCGCGCGGATCGGGTCGGTGTGGTCGCGGATGGCGTGTTGGCCGAGCTCGGCACCCACGCCGAGTTGGTGGCCGCAGGTGGTCGCTACGGCGAACTCCACCGGGTGTGGACCGAAGGGTTGGCCACTCGCCGACCCGTGTGATCGGTCAGTGCGGCCCGGGCGGGGGCGCGGCGAGATGCCGCGTGGTGGCGAGCTGCTGTGCGAACAGGGCGACGACCCGATTCGTCCCGGCAATGGTCATGTGCACGCCGTCATCGTGGCGGACCTGCTCGTTTCGGCCGTCGGGTCCGGGGAGGTAAGCGGTGTACGACCCGCCGGGTCCGTCGAGCGCCGGTCCGGGGTCGACGTAGGTCACCTGCGGCGAGCGTGCGGCGGCCTCGACGCGCACGGCTTCGTCCATGACCGGTACCTTCGCCTGGATCGACGCGACGTTGGTGACGGGCATCCCGATCCAGTACACCGACACCCCTGGACGCGCCACGATGTTCATGATCTGCGCGACCCGTCGTTCGTACTCGTCGTGCCAGGCCTGGGTGTCGTCGGGGCGGATCCACCCGTCGGGCATCCGCAGGGCTTGGGCGTCGTTTCCGCCGAAGATCAACACGACGACATCGGGTTTGTCCGAATCCATGCGACCGGTGAGTTCGAGTGGCCAGTCGACGACATCGGGTCGGGCCAGTCCGGTCCCGACGTGCCGATCGAGCTCGACGTTCGCGGGCATGCCACCCAGGGCGTTGGAAAGCGATGTCGCGATGCCGTCCGACAGTGAATCACCGGCGACGAGGACCTTCAGGGGCGCTGCAGCGGTCGGGATCCGGTAGGACGGCAGGGTCGTCGTGGTCGACGTCGGCGCCGTCGAGCCGTCCGCTGCGAGGGTCGACGGGCGGGGCGTTGCCGAGGCGAGTTTGATCCCCCGGGTCGACGTGAATGTCGATGGTTGTTCGTGCCCGGATGCCCGCAGCACCCAGTCCCTCGGTCGATCGAGATACCAGTCGTGCGAGAAGTGCGCGATCGGTTTCATCACGGGGACCGCGAGCGAGCGTTCCCAGCCGAGCTGCTGTCGTTGTGCGGTTCGGAGAAGCCCCTGGGCGTCGAGCAGGACGGTCAGCACAAGTGCCAAGAGCGTCGCCGCGACCATGATCTTCGCCGGCACGCGCCGGCGCCGGACCGGCTCACCGGGGAACTGGTCCTCGCCCGTCCGATCGTCGTGTTGCCGGACACTGCCTGGCTCGGGGAGCAGGATCGGTGGGAAGTCGTCGAGCGGGTCGTTCTCGTCGTGGTCGTTCATCTCTCTCCCGTGGTGGTCGTCCCGGCCTGGCCGCTGCCGGTGGTCGTCGTGACCGGTGGCGGCGTGTTCAGGTGGCGGAGGGCGATCAGCTTCGACACGAACAAGCTCACGATCCGGTCCATCCCGGCAGGTGTCGGGTGCACACCGTCGGGTGCCCGCACCTGCACGGAACGTCCGGTGTCGTCGGGAAGGTACGTGGCGAACCCGCCGTCGGGGCCGGCGAGCGCGGGTGTGGTGTCGACGTAGACGACCTGGTGCGGACGTGCTGCCGCTTCGGTCTCGATGAGGCTGTTGATCGTGCCGACGAACTGTTGCAGATGGGCTTTCGCCATCGGCGGGAGCCCGAGCCAGTACGTCGTGACGCCGGGTCGGGTGACGATGTTCATGATCTGCGCGACCCGTCGCTCGTATTCGGCCCGCCACGCGTCGACGTTCGAGGTCGGTAGCCACCCGTCAGGTGTGCGGAGATCCTGGTCGTCGTTGCCTCCGATGAACAGCACGACGACATCGGGGTTGTAGCGGTCCATGTCGCCCTGGATCTCCCGAGGCCAGTCGACCACGTCGGGACGAGCGAGGCCCGTGCCGACGTGTTCGTCCGCGATCACCTTGGCCGGTAGGCCGCTGAGCGCCTTGTCGAGTGCGGGGCCGAGATACCCCGACAACGAATCGCCCGCGACGAGAACCCGCAACGGGTCCGCGGGTGTCGGGACGCGGTAGCTGGGTAGTGTGGTCGTCGTGGCCGAAGGCCCGCCCGCCCCGCCGGGGCGCGATGTCGCCGACCGACCCTGGCCGGCGAGACGGACACCTCTCGTCGATGTGAAGTCACCGGACTGTCGGTGCCCGGAAACCTCCGCGACCCATGCCCGGGCGCCGGTCAGGTGCAAGCCTCGAGCGAGGCTCCGAATCGGGCGGATGATCGACAGTGCCACCGTCCGTTCGAATCCGGGTTGTTGCCGTTCGGCGGTCAACGTCAGGCCGTCCGCGTCGAGAAACACGATGATGACCAGCGTCACGGCCATCGTGAGGATCGTGATTCCTGCCGGGACGCGTCGGCGTGGTGTGGGCTCTCCGGGGAACTGGTCGTCGTGGTCGGGATTGGGGGAAACCATCGTGTCGCCGTTCAGAACCGGAGCGCGATCGGCTCATCGACCGCGGCTGTCCGACGCGGACCTGTGCGCCGTGACGTGACACCCGATGGTACCGGCACCGAGGGCTCACGGCCGCACGCCGACATCGGCCGCGTCGGCCGGGACGCCAACCTCAGTGGCGGCACCCGGTCCACAGCTTTTCGGCCGCGGAGACGACGCCGGTCATCGGGGCGCGTTGCGAGTCGTCAAGGCATGGATCTCGGCGGTCAGGCGCGTGTTCTCGACGACGAGGTCATGGACGACGTTGGTGAGCGTCGCGAGTTGTGTGACCGCGTCGCGGGTCACGCAGTCTGCTTCGTAGTCGTGCTCGGCGAGCTCGGATGCGATCTGGTCGGCGCGCTTCTGTGCGATGAGGATGATCGCACCCTGCATCGCGGCGAGGCACGACAGCACCAGGTTCAACAGGATGAACGGGTACGGATCGAAACCGTGCTTGCCGTTGAACCCCATCCAGGTCGCGAGGAACAGCGCCGACACTCCGATGAAGGGCCACGAGCCCATGCTGTTTCGCAAAACGTCGGCGGCGCGTTCACCGAAGGTGAGGTCACTGCCGGTTCGCACCGCCGGGTGCTTCTGCCATCGATTCATTACGCACCATCCGCTTCGGGTTGTCCGTGTCGTTGTCGGGCCCGGTCGGGAGCGCGGTGGTGGCCACCGCGAGGTCTGCCGATCGGTTCATCCATTGTCTCGCACCGGGAGCTTCAGAACTGGAAATAGATGAACGGAGCGACGCCCGTCGGACCGAGTGCGTTGATCGTGACGACCGCGCAGGCGAGCAGCACGGCTTGCGCCCACCAGGGGCTGTAGCTGAATGCGGACCGGATCCGGCCCGACAGGTTGCTCGGAAGGAACTGCACCGCGATCGCGCCGGCGATCACGGCGATCAACACGAGGTTCAGCGGCTCGTTGCCTCCGAAATGGAACAGTCGCCCGAGTACGGTGAACGCGTTCGCGAAGCTCGTTGCCCGGAAGAAGACCCAGCACAGGCACACGAAATGGAACGTCGCCAGACGAGTCCAGACCAGATGCCAGGTTCGCCTGGCGGGGGTCGGTTCGGGTGCGGGTGGCCGGGCCTTGATCCGGTCCGCGTGCCACCGCTCGGCCGCGAGCCCGAGCCCGTGGAGTCCGCCCCAGACCACGAACGTCCATGCGGCGCCATGCCAGAGCCCACCCAACAGCATCGTGATCGCGAGGTTCGCGTACCCGCGTGCCCGTCCGCGTCGGTTCCCACCGAGGGGGATGTAGAGGTAGTCACGGAGCCACCGCGACAGGGTCATGTGCCAGCGGCGCCAGAACTCCTGGAGCGAGGCTGCCGAATAGGGCGCGTCGAAGTTCTGGGGGAATCGGAATCCGAGCAGCAACGCGACCCCGATCGCGATGTCGGTGTAACCGCTGAAGTCGGCGTAGATCTGGATCGCGTAGCCGTAGATCCCGAACAACGTGTCGAGCGCTCCGTGCTGGTTGGGAAACCCGAACACCGGATCGACGATCGTCGAGGACACGTAACTCGAGATCACGACCTTCTTGAACAGCCCGGACGCGATCAGCCAGAAGCCGAGGCCGGCGTCGACGCGCCGCGGGTCGAGCCGCTTGCGGAGCTGGGGGAGGAACTCGCCGGCCCGCACGATCGGACCTGCGACGAGATGCGGAAAGAACGACAGGTACACCGCGAAGTCGAGGAAGTTCGTCGGCTCGATCCGACCCCGCCACGTGTCGATCACGTAGCTCAGTGCCTGGAACGTGATGAACGAGAGTCCGACCGGCAGGACGAGCTGTCGCAGCGGAAGCTGCGTGTGCAATCCGAGGGTGTCGAACAGGCTGTTGGAGGAATTGACGAAGAAGTCGTAGTACTTGAACCAGGCGAGTACCCCGAGGTTCAGTGCGACGCCGACCCACAGCGCAGCGTTTCTCGACGCTTGGGTGCGCGATCGATGGATGCCGGTCGCGACGAGTTGGTTGGCCACCGTCGATCCGGCGAGCAGGAACACGAAACGCCAGTCCCAGGCACCGTAGAAGACGTAGCTCGCGACGATGATGAAGACGGACCACGGGATGCGCCGGTGCGCGAGCAGCCAACTCGTCGGCAGGACGATGGCGAAGAAGATCGCGAACTGGACGGTGGGGAAGAGCACCCGGAACTCACGAGGGTCGGCCCGGAGGGATCCTCGGCCCTCCTCGTCGGACAGTATTCCACCTCAGTGGGGTCGGATCGTGTACCCGCAGTTGTAGCTTCCGTCACGGCGGTGGACGGCCCGTTCGACACCCACGTCGGGCAACACGTCGCGGAGAAAGTCCAGTTCGCTGGTGCAGGCGAGGCGGTAGTGCTCGGCGACGTTCCAGATCGCGCAGTTGTTGAACGTGAGCCGATACGTGCCGTCGTCCGCCGCGGCCCACCGTGCCAGGTACCCTTCGGCGTCGAGGAGTTCACACAGCCGTGAGAGGCGCGCTTCGATCGTGAGTCCGTCGAGTTCGGCCCTGAAGGCCTCGGCCCGGCGGTGCTCTCGCCGTTGGAACACCCGATCGATGATCCGTGGATCCTCGGCCTCCAGGTCCTGGAGCAGCTCGAGGGTGAGGGATCCGTCGCTCGGGGCGAACACGGCATCACCGCGACGAGTCGAGTGGTACAGGTCGACCGGGCGACCCGGGCGGCCGCGTTCGGGTCGGGTTTCGACGAAACCGGCGCTGCGGAGCCCCGTGAGATGTTGGCGGACGGCGCTGGGTGAGATGTGGAGTGACTCGGCGAGGTCGTCCGCGCTGGCTTCGCCCCGCTCCTTCAACGCGATGAGGACATTTCGGCGAGCGGGCGACAGAATGTCACTGGTCGTCTCGAGCCGGTCCACGATTGCCACCCTAGTCGTTCGGGACGCGTTGCGGTAGATTGACAAGCGACAACTTGCATAAATACGCTCGGCTGTCGCCCGCCCCACCCGTCCCCGGAAGTTCCGCCCATGACCGACCTCACTGACGCAATCTCCGGCGAGAAGTCGCAGATCGAGCAGTTCGCCGAACGCGAGTACCGCTACGGATTCGTCAGCGACATCGAAGCCGACGTGGTCCCGCGCGGTCTGAACGAGGACATCATCCGCCTCATCTCGTCGAAGAAGGACGAGCCCGAGTGGTTGCTCGAATGGCGACTCCAGGCCTATCGGGCCTGGACGACCATGACGATGCCCGAGTGGCAGATGTTCCACCTGGACCCCATCGACTTCCAGGACATGATCTACTACGCGGCACCCAAGACGAAGCCGAAGCTCGAGAGCATGGACGAGGTCGACCCGGAGATGCGGGAGATGTTCGACAAGCTCGGGATCTCGCTCGCGGAGCAGAAGCGCCTCAGTGGCGTGGCCGTCGACGCCGTCGTCGACTCGGCGTCGGTCGCCACGACGTTCCGCAAGCAACTCGCCGAGGTCGGCGTGATCTTCTGCTCGTTTTCTGCCGCGGTGCGCGACCATCCGGATCTGGTTCGCCGGTACCTGGGCAGTGTCGTGCCGTTCCGCGACAACTTCTTCTCGGCACTCAACTCGGCGGTGTTCTCCGACGGGTCGTTCTGTTTCATCCCCAAGGGTGTGAAGTGCCCGATGGAACTTTCGACGTACTTCCGGATGAACCAGGCCGACACCGGCCAGTTCGAGCGGACCCTGATCGTCGCCGAAGAAGGGGCGTCGGTCTCGTACCTGGAGGGCTGCACCGCTCCCAAGCGCGACAACAACCAACTCCATGCTGCGGTCGTCGAGATCCTCGCCCTCGACGGCGCGGACGTGAAGTACTCCACCGTGCAGAACTGGTATCCGGGCGACGCCCAGGGCAAGGGCGGGATCCACAACTTCGTCACCAAGCGTGGCAAGGCGATGGAGAACGCGAAGATCTCGTGGACCCAGGTCGAGACCGGCTCCGCGATCACGTGGAAGTACCCGAGCGTGATCCTCCAGGGTGACAATTCGGTCGGCGAGTTCTACTCGGTGGCGCTCACCACGCACTACCAGGTCGCCGACACCGGCACGAAGATGACCCACATCGGCAAGAACACCTCGTCGACGATCGTCTCGAAGGGCATCGCGACCCACGTCGCGCAGAACGTCTACCGCGGTCTGGTCAAGGTGCTGCGTTCGGCCGAGGGCGCCCGCAACTTCACCCAGTGCGATTCCCTGCTGATCGGTGATTCCTGCGGGGCGCACACGCTGCCCTACATCGAGGTCAAGAACTCGTCCGCGCAGGTCGAGCACGAGGCCTACACGTCCAAGATCGGCGAGGACCAACTCTTCTACTGCCGCCAACGCGGGATCTCCGAAGAAGACGCCGTGTCGATGATCGTCCACGGGTTCTGTCGCGACGTGTTCAAGGAACTGCCCATGGAATACGTGGTCGAAGCCAGGAACCTCCTCAACATGAAATTGGAAGGCAGCATCGGATGACCGCCCTGCTCGAAATCGAAGGCCTCACCGCATCCGTCGAAGGCAAGCAGATCCTGCGCGGGCTCGACCTGGAACTTCCCGTCGGTGAGGTCCACGCGATCATGGGCCCGAACGGCGCCGGAAAGTCGACGTTGGCCAACGTGCTCGCCGGGCGCGACGGCTACGAGGTCGCCGGTTCGGTCCGCCTGGCGGGAGCCGACCTCCTCGAGATGAGCCCCGAAGAGCGGGCGATCGCCGGTGTGTTCCTCGCGTTCCAGTACCCGGTGGAGATCCCCGGCGTGGGGAACTCGTATTTCCTTCGCACCGCGCTCAACGCGATCCGCAAGGCCCGTGGCGAGACACCGTTGGACGCGATCGATTTCATGGCCTACACGAAGGCTCGAATGGCCCTGGTGGAGATGGACCCATCGTTCCTGGGACGGTCGGTCAACGAAGGCTTCTCGGGGGGCGAGCGCAAGCGTAACGAGATCCTGCAGATGGCGATTCTCGAACCGCGTCTCGCGATCCTGGACGAGACCGATTCGGGGCTCGACATCGACGCGTTGCGGATCGTCGCCCAGGGCGCGAACTCGTTGCGCCGGGACGACCGCTCGATGCTCGTGATCACCCACCACCAGCGACTGCTCGACGAGTTGGTCCCCGATGTGGTCCACGTGCTGGCCGAGGGTCGCATCGTGAAGTCCGGTGGCCCCGAACTCGCCGTCGCGCTCGAGGAGAGCGGCTATGGGATCCTCGAGCTCGAAGGTTCCCGATGAGCGACGGCGACGCGCCGGCGACGCTCGAGGATCTCGGAGCCGGCGTCGCGGCCGGGCGATCGGACCTGGGTGAACCACCGTGGTTGGCGACCGTGCGCGCCGCCGCCGGTGTCTACGTCGCTGATCACGGCTACCCGACCCGCAAGGACGAGGACTGGCGTTACGTCAAGCTGAAGGCCTTGCTCGACGAGCGTTTCTCGACCCCTGATCCGACGCCCTCCGACATCCGCCCCGGTGATCCGACCGTCGGACCACGCCTCGACGAGCTTCCCGACCTCGGGGGCACCCGCATCGTGTACGTCGACGGTCGTTTCGCCCCCGGTGTCTCGCACTTCGTCGAGACCGACGGGCTGACCGTGGTGCAACTGGGAACGGCGATCGCGGATGGTCGAGTCGGCTCGGGCGAGGAGCTGATCGGCGCACAACCGGCGCACACCTTCGACGCGCTGAACATGGCGTTGGTCACCGCCGGGGTCCAGGTGACCGTTGCCGACGGGGCACACATTGCGGCGCCGGTGCACGTGGTGCACGTGCTCACCGGTGCGGGTGACCCGATCCTTGCGAACCTGCGGAACCCGGTCCGGATCGGTCGCGGCGCCGAGGCGACGCTGGTGGTCTCCACGGTCGGCGCGCCGGGCGCGACGGGTTGCCTGAACGCCACGACACGGGTGCGGCTCGCCCCCGGCGCGAAGCTGCACTACCGCGACGTACAGATCCAGCCGACGAGCGCGTTCCACTTGTCGCTCGTGGATGTCACCCAGGAGGCGATGAGCACCTTCGACGGTTTCGTCGCGGCCGTCGGTGGTGCGATCGCCCGCCACGAGATCCATGTTCGCCAGGTGGGGAGTCACGCGACGACCCACATCGACGGGCTGTACATCCCCCGCGGCGACCAGCAGCACGACCACCCGATCCTCATCGAACATTTCGGTGAGGGTGGCACCTCGCGAGAGGTGTACCGCGGCGTCGTCGATGGCCGGGGCCACGGGATCTTCAACGGACAGATCGTCATCCACCCCGATGCCCAGCGGATCGATGCGGAGCAGTCCAACCGGAACCTGCTGCTGTCGGACACCGCCGAGGTCGATACCCGACCGCGGTTGTTGATCTACGCGGACGACGTCAAGGCGACGCACGGATCCTCC